>CAYWKX010000001.1:0-38508 GCA_964459185.1 uncultured Muribaculaceae bacterium
TTCTCATCAATTTATGCAGATTGAGGGATTATTAATTGATAAAAATATAAGTATGGCTAATTTAAAAGGGACATTTGATCTTTTAGCAAAAAAACTATTCGGTGACAATTGCGAAACAAGATTTCGTCCTAGTTATTATCAATTTACTGAGCCTTCAGTAGAAACAGATATTAGTTGTTTTAATTGTAAGGGAAAAGGTTGCAATATATGTAAAAATACTGGTTGGATTACGGTTTCAGGTGCCGGGATTGTTCATCCTAATGTTTTAAAAAATTGTGGCTATGATCCAAAGATCTGGTCAGGATTTGCTTTTGGTTTAGGGGCAGAACGTTTAGCTATGTTAAAATATGGTATTAGTGATATAAGAACCTTTTATCAAACTGATTTAAGAGAAAATAAAGTTTTTGATCGAAAGGATGCTGATTAGAATGATAAGTTTAAATTGGGTAAAAGATTACATAGATTTAGACAACGAAGATTTACAACAATTAGCTGTCAAAATTACTAAAGCAGGTGTTAATGTTGAAAAGGTGGTAACAAATCGTATTAATAATCTTGTAATAGGAGAAGTATTAGAGTGTAGAATGCATCCTGATAGTGATCATTTACATGTTTGTAAAGTGGACGTTGGTAAAGATACTTTACAAATCGTATGTGGGGCTCAGAACGTTAGACAAAACTTAAAGGTTATTGTAGCTTTGACTGGCGCAGTTTTACCAGGAAATTTTGAGATTAAAAAAACAACTATCAGGGGTATTGAATCTAATGGAATGATTTGTGCATTATATGAACTTGGACTCGAACAAAAAACAGAAGAAACATTAAAAAAAGGTATATATGAATTAGAAGAGAAAGCCCCCGTTGGAGAAGATCCTTTTACATATTTAGAATTAAATGATACTTTATATGAATTAGATGTTCATAAACATCGTAATAACGATTGTTATTATCATATTGGATTTGCTTATGAGATTGCAGCTATTTTAAATAAAAAAGTAAATTTACCAACAATAAAGACCAATCCAATTTCTACTAATATAGATAAACATTTTTCTCTAGATATAAAAACAGAGAAATGTCCATATTATTTAGCAAAAATGGTTACAGATGTTGTAATTGGGGAATCTCCAACTTTTATTAAAAATAGATTAACTAGAGTAGGGTTAAGACCAATAAATAATGTTGTAGATATTTCTAATTATGTAATGTTAGAATATGGTCAGCCACTTCACTTTTTTGATAAGGACAAATTAGGATCCAAAATTATCGTTAGAGAGGCTACTGAGGGTGAAAAAATCATTACCTTAGATAGTAAAGAAAGACTTCTTAATAATAATGATATTGTTATTACAAATGGTAAAAGTCCTGTTTGTATCGCTGGAATTATGGGAGGTTTAGATACAGAAATAACTCCTGATACTAAAAATATCTTAATTGAAAGTGCTATTTTTGATCCTATTAGTATAAGAAAAACATCTAATCGACTTAACCTAAAAAGTGAAGCTTCAATTAGATATGGTAAGGGATTAAATTATGAGTACACTAAAGAAGCTATTGAAAGAGCATGTTATTTATTAGAAAAATATGCTCATGCAAAAGTATTAATGGGTACTATAATCCATGATAAAGTAGATAAAAAACCTAAAAAAGTAAGTTTTACTAATGAACAAATAAATACCGTTTTAGGAATTAATCTAACTAATAATGATATTGAAATAGAATTAAAAAAATTAGATTTCACTTATATAATAAATAATAATATTTTTGAAGTAACTATTCCTTTTAGAAGATTAGATATTGATCCATTTGTTAATGATATTGCAGAAGAAATAGGTAGATTATATGGTTATCATAATATTAATGGTTTTTTACCTAAAGGTGTAATAAAAAAAGGAGAATATTTAAAAGATTTAAAATATATAAGATTAATATCTAAAAGATTAAGGTCCTTAGGTTTAAATGAAACTAAAACTTATACTTTAGTTTCGCCAGAAATGTCTAAATTATTTAATTATGATGATTTATCTAATATTTCTTTATTAAATCCAATGAGTAGTGATAAAACAACACTTAGAACAACGATTATACCTTCATTATTAAATATTTATGAGTATAATAAAGCTAGAAAAATAAATGATATCTTTTTATATGAAATAAGTAAAATCTATGATATTAATTATCAAGAGGATATAAAAATAGCTATTTTAATGAAAGGTAATTATCTATTTAACAGTTGGCAAAATAATAATATAAAAGTAGATTTCTATTTAATCAAGGGAATTGTAGAAAATGTTTTAGATTATTTAGGATTTAAGAATAGATATTCATTTAATTTAAGTAAAATAAATGATTTACATCCCGGTATTTCAGCAGATATATTACTTGATCATGAAAGGGTAGGTATTATTGGAAGAATTAAACCTTCTTTATCTAGTGATGATATCTTTATCGCGGAATTATCAATGAAGAAATTAATGAAAAGTATTAAACCAATTAAATATAAAGAAGCATCAAAATATCCGGATATAAAAAAAGATGTAGCTTTTATTGTATCAAAAGATTTAACCGCGATAGAAATAACTGATCAAATTAAAAAATCTGGTGGTAGATTACTTACCAATGTTAATGTTTTTGATGTTTATGAAGGAGAAAAAATAGATAAAGATAAAAAATCTTTAGCATTTTCCTTAACATTTTCCGATTCAACAAGAACTCTAAATGATGAAGAAATAACAATAATATTTAAAAACATTATAAAAGATATATCAGAGAAGTATAAAGCACAAGTAAGAGATAAATAAAAAATTGATTGCAATCAATTTTTTTTATAGACTATTTATATTTATATTTTGATAGTAATGATGTAAAATATCTTTATAATTATAACCCAATTTAGCCATCTCATTTGCCCCATATTGACTCATTCCAACCGCATGGCCATATCCATAAGTAGTAACAACTAAATTATTACCTTCAATTTTTAATACAAAATCTGTTGATCTTAGGCCTAGTTGTTCACGAAAAACTTTCCCCGCAATCTCTTTATTTTCTACTTTAACTGTCGTTATATGGTTAGTATCATTTCTAATTAGTTCAATAATAGTACTTTCGTTTATATTTAGACCAAAGGTACTATTAACAATCCCTAAATCAAGTATAACTTCCCTTTGATAAGCAGAGGTGTTTTTATCCCAAGAGGAATCAACACTTTTTAAATAAGGTATGCTATAACCCCAAACATTAATTGCATCTTCGGTGTAACCATTATTACATGAGTGATAAACGACATCAATATAGTTACCATTATAAGTAGCGTATTCACCTTTAGTAGAGGCAACAACTCCTTTTATCTTTTTATAATAGGTATCATAAGTATTGCCCCAATAATCCTTAAGTTGAGTAGTATCCTTATATACCTGAGTTGATGTAGTATCAGTAATTACTTTTCCCGCTTTAATCTTTTGAAGTGCTAGAGTCCTAGCTAAAACTGATTGAGACTTTAAAGCTTCGACATTAAAGGAAGCGGGCATCTCAGAAGCAACTACACCCACCACATATTCCTCTAATTCAATCGTTAATACAGTTCCATTACTTCTATATACCGTTACATAAGTATTATTATCTACCACCTCAGTCTCTTTTGGAGCACTAATATCATTTGGGGGGGTAGTAGTTGAAGAAGGAGTAGTATTTTCTGTTTGAGTATTACTAACCTCATTATTTGGTGTTACATTAGAATTAGTATTGCTAACCTGATTATTTGGAGTTATATTAGAATCAGTATTACTAATCTCATTGTTTGGTGTTACATTAGAATTGGTATTATTAGTAGTTTCCTCTGTTACTTCATTTATAGCATCTTCCAATTTTTCAATAGTTTTTTCTTCATTTTCCACTACAGGGGAATCTAATCCAAAATGATTGGGTATTGATAATCCAGAATTATCTATATTTTTAATTGATTTTAATCCATTATAATTAACTATTTCTTCGATTGCGGTTGAAGAAACCAAACTATCATCATTATCTTTATTATTTATACCAATAAATATAGTAGCAATAACCATACCACCGACAACAATTCTAATTATATTTGTTTTATATACTTTTTTAATTATATTAATATATTGCTTTATATTTTTAGCCAAATTTTCTTTATTAAAACTTCCAAATTCATAATCAAAATCTAAATAAAGATAAGCTATATTCTTATTATTCTCTTTTTTAATATCATATCCTGTTATCATAAAATCACCACTATTAGTATTCAATATTTTCAATAAAATATAAGGGAAAACTATTCTTTTGTTAAAGTAGTAGTATTATTATAAATAATTGACATTGATATAAATATATGTTAGAATATAAACCATTAAGTTTTAAGGAGGAAAATTATGCTAAATCATACAATTCCTTATTTTGGGGAATATGAGACCATTAAAAAAATAGAAAGGGAAAATAATTATTATATTATAACAAAGTATAAAAATAATGATGAAGAATTAGATAAATGGAAATTATTTGTTAACGAAATAGTAACTAAGAAATTAGAGGGAGAATTTTACGGGGATTTAGAAAAATATTTGCTAAATAATTAAAATAAATATAAAAAGGCAAAACAATATTCTGTTGTTGAAGATAAGATAGCCTTAACTAATGTTTTGTTAATCGTAGGATCAATGACCATTGTGACATTAATAGTTCTAGCTTTGAATATAACTAGTCTCCCAGTAATTATGACGATGCTTAATGTGGTAATCGCAGTTACATCATTTACCTCTCTAATTACAATAGTTTCTTTTATAATCGGTAAATTACCTAAGAATAATAATAATAATAAATTTATTAAAAGTTATGAAAATTTTCAAGATATTCTAGAAAATTATAGATTAGATAATTATAAAGATAAACAAAATGATTTAGTTAAAACTAATGCTAAAACAGAATTTACTGAAATTACCCCAATTGAACAAAATTATAATTTAACGGAAATTAAATCAAAGATTAAATCTAAAATTAAAGAACACGAATAAAATGTTCTTTTTTTGATATAATTTAATATGAAAATATTTAATAAATTAGATACATTTATTAATGAAAAAAACTATTTAATAACTTATAAAAATGATTCAATTAATATAGTTAATTATTTAAAAATTATAAACTTTAGTTCTTCATTAATAGAAATAGAACATAAAAATGGAATAACTATTATTAACGGTAAAGATTTAGTCATATCTAAATTAATGGAAGATGAGTTACTTATAATCGGAGATATCTATTCTATTGAATTTAAAAAATCATAAAATATTTTAGGTGGAATAATGAACTATATCTTTAAAAATAATATCAAAATAAAAATATCAGGTCGAAATATAAATGGTTATTTAAAAAGAATTTTATTATATAAAATAAACATTATTAAATTAATTCCTCATTCATATAAAGAAATATATTTAATTATTAGTTATAAAGATTATCTTAAATTAAAAGATTATCGTTCTATTTATACAATTGAGATAATTAGTACATATGGAATAATTTATATAAAAGAAACAATAAAAAAGTATTTAATAATAATTATTTGTCTTTTTTTAGGTTTAAGTCTAAATATTTTTTTATCAAATATTATTTTTGAAGTTGAAGTTATTCATTCTAATTATGATATTATTAATTTATTAGAGAGTGAATTAGCAAATTATAATATAAAAAAATATACTTTTAGAAAAAGCTATTCTAAAATTGAACAAATAATAAAAAACATTTTAAATAATAATAAAGATAAATTTGAATGGATTGAAATAATTAAATCAGGCACTAAATATATTGTTAGGGTAGAGGAGAGAAAAATTAATAAAAAAGATTTAACTTCTAATTATCAAAATATAATATCTACCAAAAGTTCAGTTATTACAGAAATTATTGCATATTCAGGTGAAAAAGTTAAAAATATCAATGATTATGTTAAAAAAGGGGATGTTATTATCTCGGGTGTTATAACTTTACCAGATGGGACAACATCATTAACTAAAGCAATTGGTAAAGTCTATGGGGAGGTTTGGTATACTGTCACGGTAGAGTATCCATTTGTCTACAAAGAAGAAACGTTAACTGGTAAAGTGAAAAATGTTTATGTATTAAATTTTATAAATAAAAGAATATCCTTATTTGATTTTAAAAAATATAATACTTTTAAATATAATACTAAAGTTATTTTTAATGATTCTTTAAATATTATTAGTTTTGAAAAAGAAAAACAATATGAAATGAAATTAATTGATGTTATATATAGTGTTGAAGAAATAAATGCTATTGCATATAACTTAGCTAGAGACAAATTATTAAGTCAAAATAAAAAGATAAGGAGTATTAAAAAAATAACCGTTATTGATAAGGAAAACCTTAATACTAAGATGAAATATAAGTTCTTTATTTCTCTTATTGAAGAAATAGGGGAAATACAAAAAATAGAAGAAAATACTAACTTAGAATAGTATTTTCTTTTAAATTATGGTATGATATTTATGGAGATGAAGTAAATGAACAGAAGCGAAGCTCGCTATCAAGCGATGACTATTTTATATCAAATATTCTTATATAAAAAAAATAAAATCAATTATCAAGTTCAAGAAGTAATTAAAGAACAGGTGGAAATAAGCAATAATTTTATTGAAGAACTCGTTTATGGTGTTATAGAAAATATAGAAAAAATAGATGAATATGCTAATAAATATTTAGGTACTTGGCCAATAAATCGTCTAGGTTTTACTGATCAAGCAATTATTCGTATTGCAATATATGAATTATTGTATACCAATACTCCAGATTTAGTTTGTATTAATGAAGCTATTGAATTAGCTAAAAAGTATTCTGATGAAAAAGTAAGTAAAATCGTTAATGGTATTTTAGATAAAATATATCATGAGAGGTTAAATAATGGATAATAAATATTTGACAATTACCGATATTAATCATTATCTAAAGGGTATCTTTGAAGATGATATATTCTTAAGAAAAGTTTATTTAAAAGGCGAGATATCTAATTTCAAGGCTCATGGACGAGGACATTACTATTTTACTCTAAAAGATGAAGAGAGTAGGATTAATGCTGTAATGTTTTCTTATCAAGCTAGTAGCCTAAAATTCACACCTAGTGATGGAATGAAAGTCTTAGTAACGGGTAAGATATCTATATATGAAGCCACCGGTAATTACCAGATTTATATTGAAGAAATGATTGAAGATGGGGTAGGTAATCTATATATTGCTTATGAACAATTAAAGAAAAAATTAACCGATGAAGGGCTTTTTTCATTAGAGCATAAGAAAAAGATACCTAAAATACCCAGGAGAATAGGGATTGTAACTGCTTCTACAGGAGCAGCTATTAAAGATATTTTAACGACCATAAAAAGAAGATTTCCCATTTGTGAAACAATTTTATTTCCCTCTCTAGTTCAAGGAAACGAAGCTGCCAAAGATATCGTTAAAAAGATTGAATTAGCCAATACTTATGAGTTAGATACATTAATAATAGGTCGAGGTGGGGGTTCTATTGAAGATTTATGGCCTTTTAATGAAGAAATAGTAGCAAGGGCTATCTATAATTCCAAAATACCAATAATTAGCGCTGTTGGTCATGAAATTGATTTTACAATTGCGGATTTTGTGGCTGATTTAAGAGCACCAACTCCGACTGCAGCAGCAGAGTTAGCAGTTCCAGATATTAATAATATTGTTAATTATTTAGAAAATGCTAAAAATAGAAGTTATAATGCTATAGTTAATTATATAAAAAATACTAAAACTATTCTAGCTAAATTAACAGATAGCTATATTTTAAAAAGACCAATGACCATTTATGAAGTTAAAGAACAAAAACTAGATAATATTATTGATCGCTTAAATAAAGAAATAGTTATTATTATAGATAAATGTAAAACTAGATTAGTTAAAATTAGAGGTAATTATTTATTAAATAATCCTCATAATCTTTATAAGTTTAAAGAACAACAATTAAGACATCTTATAAGTGGGATAGAAGTATTAAATCCCTTAAATACTTTGAATCGAGGTTATGCAATTATTAGAAAAGATTCAAAAGTGGTGTCTAGTATTAATCAAGTAAAAACGGATGAGGAAATACTAATTAACTTAAAAGATGGAAATATTAAATCAAAGATCATTAAGGTAGGTGAGTAAGGTGGAAAAAAGTTTTGAAGAAAAAATAAAGGAATTAGAACTTATTGTTATAGAACTTGAAAATGGTGATATTAATCTTGATGATGCTATTGATAAATATTCAAAAGCGATGAAATTAGCAAAGGAATGTAATGATAAATTATTAAAAGTATCAGAAAAAGTTAATAAAATTTTGCTAGAAAATGGTAAATTAGAAGATTTTAAATTAGAAGATAAACAAAACGAGGATTAAACCTCGTCTTTTAATTTTCTGCTTCCTCTAACATATTTACTATAAATATTCCATATCCCTTCATTGGATTATCGATCACTACATGAGTTACTGCTCCAATTATAAATTCATTTTGAACAATTGGGCTTCCGCTCATACCTTGGATAATTCCTCCTGTTTTTGTTAATAATCTATCATCAGTTATCTCAAATAAGATATTTTTAACAGATAATTTATTACTACTTACTTTTAGTATTTCTATTGCAAATTCTTCCACAGTTTCATTTTCAATTACCGTCAAAATACTAGCACTTCCTGTTTTTATATCATTAATGTTAGCTACTTTGTATAATTTTTTATCAGGTATATTATTAGTGTAATTACCAAATATACCGGAAGAAGTATTCTCTAATACGTTACCATATACATAGTTTATATTGTAGTTTGCATTCTTTTCACCAGGTTTTCCATTACTACTACGGGTTACGCCAGTGACAACTGAATTATAGATTTTACCATCTTTTATTTCTAATCTTTGACCTGTTGTTTTTTCAATTATCTCGTGCCCTAAAGCACCATATATTTTTGTTTTAGGATCGATAAATGTCAAGGTTCCAATTCCAGTAATACTGTCTTTTACATAAAGGCCAGTTTTTAATATGTTATTATCATCCTTTATTAAGGATAAGTTGGTATTATATTCATTTGAACCTCTCAAATAAGTTATCATGATTGAATTACTTATACCACTTTTTTGGATAACACTAAGCATTTCTTCAATTGAAGTTACGATAATATTATTAATTTTAATAATTTTATCACCATTTTGTAAATTTGCTTTTTTAGCGGGATCATTGTTTCCAACTTTATAGGTACCTACAATTATTACACCTTTTGAATTAAGCTCAATACCTATGTTTTCTCCACTTGCTATGATATATTCTGAATATGCAAAAGCAGTGCCAGGAATGATTAATAATGCTAGAAGCAGAAGTTTGATCGTGTTTTTTAAAGATTTAAAAAACATAACTAGCATCTCCTTTTTCATTCTTTCTTCACAGACTACATTATTATTATTTATAAATTCTGAATATTTATAAGAGAGAAATAATGCCAATTAATTAACATATCATTAATTAGGTGAATTATGAAATTAGCTTTTTTATTTACTCTAATTGCTGGTTTTTCTACAATGATTGGAACCTTATTAATATTTTTAAATTTTAAAAATATTAATAAGATTATATATCTATCACTAACATTTGCCTCTCTTGTAATGTTTTTTATAACCATTACTGATTTAATTCCGGAAAGTATCAGATTAATATCTCTAAATAATAATCAATTTAAAACTATTTTTTTATGTCTAATATTTATAATCTTGGGTATAATAATATCAATGATTATAGATTATTTTTTACCAGAAAGAAATATTAAAAATAATAAATTATTTAGGGTAGGAATAATATCTATGCTTGTCATTATTTTACATAATATTCCTGAAGGAATAGCAACTTTTTTAGCTACTAAAACGAATGTTAATTTAGGATTATCAATGACTATCGCAATTGCCTTACATAATATTCCTGAAGGTATTACAATATCTATACCTATTTATTACGCTACTAGAAAAAAAAATAAAGCTATTTTCTATACTTTTATTTCAGCTTTATCAGAACCTTTCGGAGCAATAATTACATATTTATTTTTGGTTAATTATATAAATAATATCGCTTTAGGTTTATTATTAGCAATAATCTCCGGTATTATGCTTCAAATAGTATTTTGTGAATTATTACCAACTGCTAAAGAATATAAAATAAAATAATTAAAAAAGTAATGACAAGACATATTTTTTTTGATATAATTATATTTATAAATAGGGAGGATGTATGGATAATAGTACTTTAATTACAAGCTTGAATAATCATTTAGTCTATTATGTATCAGATAATGATTTCTCTTTTTGTATTGGTTTACCAAGAAAAAAAAGAAAAACAGCAATGACTATAGAATTAAGACCTGATCATTCAGAATTTAATATAGAAAATAATACTAATGTATCAATAGAAAAGATAATTAATTACTATAATAAAATAGATGCTTATGATATTACTCTAATCGTCCCAATTTTTAATAATAATATTTTAGAAGATGTTCGTAATAATGCTTCCATAGAAAATTTCAATAAATTGGATTCGTTACTTAGTAAATTTTTTAATGCTAGTTACAAATTTTTAGTAAATAATAATTATGAAGTAACAAGCACAATCAACATCGTTAATAATGATAATTGTAAAGTGTTTTTAACTTGGTTTGTGAGCAAATATCAATCTAGGGTTGATTATGCTTCTTTATTAGAATTAATTCGTAAAACAACAAAAAATGAAGATAATTATAATAAAATTGAAGCTTCTGGTGTAAGCTTTGTCGTAGGTAGCCCTAAAACAGAAAAAAAGTTGGAGGAAGAAAAAGTTATTAAAGAAGTAATGTCTGAAGTTGCAAAAATTGAACCTGTTCCAACTCAAATTGCCCCAGTGAATAAAGCGGGCTATGTTTCTTATGTAGTTTTAGGGTTAGTTTCTGTCACTTTATCTTTATTGCTTTTATATATTTTAGTTAGATAACTATTCTTATAAATAAACAAAGATACTAGCTAAAGCAAAAAATAATGACATAATTAATATTATATATCCAAATATTTTAGAAAAGATTTTTTTCTTTTTTTTCTTTTTACTCACTTTTTATACACCTCTAGTATCTATTATACAAGATTTTAATCATAATTTCAAGAACAGATAATATAATTTATTGGTGATAAAATGATAAAAAGAATAATTCCTAACTTAAAAATCCTTTTACCTAACAAAAGAATCAATTTTTTTATTTTAGCTATTTTATCATTTGGTATTATTTCGGGATCTATTTTTATAACTATTATAAATAATATAGATAAAAATAGTGTAATCGAACATATTAAAAGCTTTTTTATTTCTATTAATGAAAACAATATTAATAATGGACTAGCCCTTAAAAATAGTTTATTAATGAACTATTCTTATCTATTATTAATGTGGATATTGGGATTATCAATAATCGGCCTTATTATAAATATTTTTCTTGTTTATTTAAAAGGATTTATTACGGGTTTTTCAATATCAGCAATTATTATTACATATGGATTAAAAGGCATAATACCAGTTTCTCTTTATATATTCCCATTTACATTATTAAATATGTTTTGTATTTATTTATTAGGCAGTTATACATTCTTAATGACAAAATATATGTTAAATATAATAATCTATAAGAATATTACGGTAGCTAATCCTTTCCGCAAATATATAACCATTTTAGGGATATGCTCTATAATCATGTTAATTGCTTCCATCTTTGAAACATTTTTGTTTCCTGCATTATTAAAAGTTATTGCCAAACTATACATATAGTTTTTTTTATTATTATATGGTAAAATATATTTGGTGATGTAAATGAAAAAAGTTGTTTTAGGAATGAGTGGGGGAGTAGATAGCTCCGTCGCAGCCTTACTTTTAAAGAATCAAGGTTACCAAGTAATTGGGTTATTTATGAGAAACTGGGATAGTTATATCAATAATGATTATTTAGGTAATCCTAATATAAATAATGATATTTGTCCTCAGGAACAAGATTATAATGATGCTTTAGAAGTATGTAATAAATTAAATATTGATTTACATCGTATTGATTTTGTAAAAGAATATTGGGAATATGTTTTCAGTTATTTCTTAGATGAATTAAAGAAGGGGAGAACCCCCAACCCTGATATTATGTGTAACAGATATATTAAATTTGATTTATTTATTAAGGAAGCTAAAAAGTTAGGTGCTGATTTTATTGCTACAGGTCATTATGCTAGATTAATAGATAATAAGTTATATAAGGGTATTGATAAGAATAAAGATCAAAGTTATTTCTTAGCTTATGTTAATGGAAAGGGCTTTCAAAATGTTTTATTTCCAGTTGGAGAATTAACCAAAGAAGAGGTAAGAAAAATTGCTGAAGAAAATGGCTTAATAACCGCTAAAAAGAAGGGCTCGACTGGTATTTGTTTTATTGGAGAAAGGAATTTTCGTCATTTTCTTAAAAACTATCTACCCAATCAACCAGGTAAAATTATTGATATTGATAATAACAAAGAAATGGGTAATCATATTGGTCTTATGTATTATACGATTGGTCAAAGAAAAGGTTTAAAATTAGGGGGTAATACTAATAAATATTATGTTGCTAAAAAAGATTTAAATAATAATATTCTATATGTAGCCTCGACTAATGAAAATAAATATTTATATTCAACCGAAGCAATTATTGAAAACTATAATTCTTTATCTGATAAAAGGGTAGAAGATTGTCATTGTAAATTCCGTTATCGTCAAATAGACATTCCTTGTCATATTACTTATATAGATGAAGAGACAATAAAGCTAACATATAACAAAGCTAAAGCAGTTACTCCAGGTCAATTTTGTGTTTTATATTTATCTGATGAGTGTCTAGGTGGGGGAATTATTAGGGAAGTTATTAAATAATAATAACTTGACATATTATGAAAAAATGGTACAATATTAATAGGAGGAAGAACTGATGAATATTGTAGAAAAAATTAATACAATACTAAAAAAAGCTAATATTTCTAAAGTAAATTTAGCTAAGTATCTAGGTGTTTCCAGACAAATGGTATACAATTATTTAGATGATGAAAATTTAACTAATTTACCTAATGAAAAATGTCAATTATTATTAAAATTATTAGATATAAAATCAATTGATGAAATAAATATGATTGAATTAACTGATGAATATATCCAGAGAGTAGGGAATAAGTTATTCAATTCTAAAAGGACGATAACTAAAAAAGATGAAATTATCGAGTTATCTGGCTTAAAAAAAGAAGAGCAAGAGCTAATTGGAGATATAGTTTTTTTATTAAGGGAAATGTTTAATGAAGATAAAACAATTACTTGTTATAAAACTATTACCTATTTTTATCATTTTTTACAAGCAATGAATAATACAAAGGAATTAAAATATCTTCTAGGTTATGTTTCTAAGGCTGCGGGATATACTCCTGCTTTAGAAATGGCTTTTGAAGAAGAGAAACAATATATTTTTGAAAGTATTGTTTATTCTGCGATGACTCTTTATGCCAATGGTGGTGCTTCTAAAACAAAGTTAGCAGAATCTCATAAACGTTGGGAGAATGAATTGGCTAAAAAAGATGAAGAAAAACTAAGTCGTACTCAAGAATTAAATACTGCGAAAGTTCAAGCATTAAAAGAACTTGGTTATACAGAAATAAATGAAAAGAATGCTAGTGAGGTATTTGATAAGATCGCTGAAATTCAGTCTAGAAAGATATAATAAAGGGATAATTATTCCTTTTTTTATATTTTATCCTAATTCCTATAATGTATATTATGTTAAGTTCTATAAACTGAAAATAAAAGAGATCACTCTCTTCTATTATTTAATAAATCTATCAATATTAAACTCTGTTTGTATATCTTTTAGTCTTAATTCGTTTTTAGCCTCGTATCTAGCTGTAATATGTGGTCCAGTATTAGATTTCCTAATTAAAGCAAAACCATCATCAAATAAGACTTTAATGCCGTCTATTGTTAATATTTTATAGTCTTTTGATTCACAATAGGTTTTTACCTTATTTATAACATTATTTTTATTTTCTTCTGCTACTTCTACTTTTATTTCTTTTGTAGAGTAGTATTTATTAATTCCATCAAGTAATTCAGATACTTTTTTACCTGTTTTAGATAATATTTCTATTAATCGTAATGAGGCATAGATACCATCATCATAGCCGGGGAATCTATCTCGGAAGAATATATGACCTGATAACTCCCCCGAAAAAGGGAAATCACCTTCAACTGACATAGCTTTTAAATATGAATTACCTGTTCGATAACAAACTGGTTCTATTCCTAATTTTATTAATTCATCTTCTAAAGCTTTGGAACATTTTACATCAAATAAACCTTTTTTAGGACTGACTTTATTATAAATATCTCTCCAAATGATAATCATAAATTTATCAATATCAATCATTACTCCATTTTCATCGATTATCCCTACTCTATCTCCATCACCATCAAAAGATACTCCAAGATCAGACTTTGTTTCTAATACTTTTGCCTTTAAATCCTTTAAATTTTCTTCCACTAAAGGGTCTGGATGATGATTTGGAAAGTTTGGATCAGAAATATCGTACATTGGTATAGATTCAACATCTATTTTATTAAATATATCCTTAGCGATGATACTGGTTGTTCCATTACCACAGTCATATACGACCTTTAATTTTCTATTTCCTAGTCTAATTCCTTCAGTAATCAGTTTTATGTATTCTTCTTTAATATTTCTTGTTGTAATAACTCCGTTTCCATTAATAAAATCTCTATTAATAATTATATTATAAACTTCTTTAACAGATTCTCCATAAGCATTATGAATACCATTATAAGAAAACTTAAAACCATTATATTCTTTAGGATTATGAGAAGCTGTAACCATAACCCCAGAAGAAATTTTAAGTAAATCCCAAGCATAATAAAACATTGGAGTAGTAGTTAGTCCTATTCTTATAACATCTACTCCTGATTCAGTAATACCTTTTACTAATTCCTGTTCAATACTATTAGAACTACTCCTGTTATCATAACCAACAATAGTTCTATCTTTACCTAATCTTCTTAAATTACTACCAAAAGCTCTTCCAAATAAATATGCGGTTTCTTCATCGAGTTCTTCTTTATATATACCCCTGATATCATATTCTCTAAATATTTCTTTTTTTATCATATTATTTTCTTCCTTTCAATCCCTCGGATGATATAAATCATAATTTTCCTTTAATATTTCCTTACCTACTGTCGTATATATTCCCGTGGTAGAAATATTACTATGACCTAGCATTATCTGAATACTCCTTAAATCCGCTCCATTATTAAGTAAATGAGTAGCAAATGAATGTCTTAACATATGAGGAGTAATATCTTTATCAATACCCTGCTTTTTAGCAATATTCTTTAAAATTAATAAAAATCCTTGTCTAGTTAATCTTTTACCATGATTATTTAAGAAAATATTTTCACAGAAATTCTTTTTTTTTAATTTTTCCCGGTATTCATCTAGATATAACTTTAAATAATAAATCGCAGTATCTCCGATTGGAACAATTCTCTCCTTACTACCTTTTCCATAACATCTAACATAATTATTATCGAAATTAAGATTATTAAATGTTAAATTACATAATTCACTTACTCTTAATCCAGTTGCATATATTAATTCTAACATAGCTTTATTTCTATAATCAAAAGCATCTCTAAGTTCTATTTCAAGAAGTAAATCAACTTCTTCAATCGTTAAAATATTTGGTAATTTCTTATAAAATCTTGGAGATTCAATCATTGATGATATATCTTCGACATTCTTTTCTTTAAATAGAAAATTATGAAAACTCTTTATCGAAGAAATTTTTCTAACAATTGAATAAATACTATATTTCTTATTATCTAAATATGTTAAATAAGCTTCAAGATCATTTTTACTTATTTCTTTATAACTACCTATTCTCTTTTTTTCTAAAAAATTTAAGTATTTATAGATATCTAATATATATGAATTTAAACTATTATCGGATAAAAATCTTTCTGTTAATAAATAAGCTTCATATTTTTTTAAGATATTTTTGTTTGAATCGTTTAATTCATATTTTAAAATATCAATCAAAATATCACCTACTCTTTATTTAATTATAACAAAAAATAGAATTATTAACAAGCCAATAGCCACTAATTTACATTTAAAGCATAATCTGTTAAAATATAAATAGGAAGTGTGTTATGGAAGAATTATTAGCTTTAAAATTAAGACCACAGAAGATATCTGATATTGTTGGTCAAGATCACTTGGTGGGTAAAAATAAAATTATTTATAATTTAGTAAAAAATAAGAAGTTATTTTCAATGATCTTATATGGTAAACCTGGGACTGGAAAAACATCATTAGCGGTATCAATAGTTAATGAACTAAGTCTTCCCTATCGCTTATTAAATGCTGTAATTAACAATAAAAAGGATTTTGATATTGTTGTAGAAGAGGCAAAATTAAATAAAGGTTTAGTTTTAATCATGGATGAAATACATAGGTTAAATAAAGATAAACAGGATTTATTATTACCTGTCCTAGAGAGTGGTATTATAACATTAATTGGTATGACAACATCTAATCCCTATCATAGTATTAATCCAGCGATAAGAAGTAGGTGTCAGCTTTTTGAATTATACGATTTAACTGAAAAAGATATTGAATTTTCATTAAAAAAGGCTGTTAAGTCAAATATCTTGGAAGGTCTTATTATCGATAATAAATCACTTAAATACATTGCTAATATTGCAGGTTTTGATTTAAGAGTAGCTTATAACCTCTTAGAAATAGCCTATTACTCCTCAACTAATAAAAAGATTGATTTAGAATTACTTAAGAATATTAATAATAAAGCAAATTTTTTTCATGATAAAAATGATGATGGTTATTATGATGTTTTAAGTGCTTTTCAAAAATCAATCCGTGGTAGTGATGTTAATGCTTCCTTACATTATTTAGCCAGATTGCTAGAAGCGGAAGATTTAGATGCAATCTGTAGACGATTATCTGTCATTGTATATGAAGATATTGGACTCGCTAATCCTAATATTGGGCCTAAAGTAATGGCAGTGATTAGTGCTGTAGAAAGATTAGGTATGCCTGAGGCAAGAATCCCTTTAGCAATGATTGTTATTGAATTAGCCTTATCTCCTAAATCTAATTCAGCTGTCATAGCAATTGATTTAGCTAATAATGAGATAAAAAGTAAGTATGTTGGTAATATTCCTAAACATTTGAAAAATCCTTCATCTCAATATAAATATCCCCATAATTATAAAAATTCTTATATAAAACAACAATATTTACCAGATAATATAAAAGATAGTATTTACTATCATCCTAAAAATAATAAAAATGAAAAAATGCTAAAAGAAATATTAGATAATCTAAATAAATTATAAAAACTCTTTATTAAAGAGTTTTTATAATATCATTAATTACATAACTAGCACAAAGAATACCTGCATTAGCAGGAACAAAACTAATCGAAGAAATTGTTCCTGATACATTTTTAGGTTGTTCAGATGATGAGACAACCATTAATTTGTTATTTATCTTTTCATCTTTCACATATTTACGAATTATTTTTGCAATTGGATCATAATTAGTATTCTTAATATCTGTTATTTTTAATAATTCTGGATTTAACTTATTACCTGTACCCATACAAGAAATAATTTTTATTTTTCTATCTATACAACCTTTTATTAATAACTTTTTTGTTATGATTGTATCACAAGCATCAATTAAATAATCAAAATTATATTTAAATAATATATCAATATTATCTTTATTTAAAAATTCATCAATAACTATAACTTCACAATTAGGATTAATTAATTTAATTCTTTTACTTGCTAACTCAGTTTTCTTCTTTCCTATATTATTATCTAAACTAATTATTTGTCTATTTAAATTAGTAATATCAATAATATCATAATCAACAATGATTATTCTAGATATACCGCTTCTTACTAGCATCTCAATGGCGTAGCCTCCTACCCCGCCTAGACCTACGACGGCCACTGTTTTTGATTCAATTAACTTAAAATTAGGTTCTCCAATTAACTTTATAGTTCGATTAAATCTATCCATATAAATCCTTTCAAATAAAAAACCAAAGAAACGGCTCTATCAAAGATAAAACCCGCGCCACTTTACACAGGTGGGTGATCACAACCTATTAATTAGGATCCATAAAACATTGTTTAAGTATTCAACACATAATAAGTATTAGATCCCCTAAATATATCTTTGCCGGTTTTATAATTAGAATTCGTATTCTCTAGTCAATTTAATTTTATCACATTTTTAATAAAATTTCAATATCAATTATTTATTACTATTTGTTTTGGTAGTATTAGGATTAACATTAAACATTGAATTAAATATATTAATATCGGCATTTTCATTTGTTTTTACTAATTCTTCAATTAATAATTTTATTTCTTTTCTCTTACCAATATTTTTCTTAGTAAATGAACATGCACAATCTAAAAACTTTAATTCATTATATTTAGCCCAAGCAATTATATCTTTTTCATGGACATAATATAATGGTCTAATTAATTGCATCCCTTCAAAATTATCACTATTTAAAATAGGTAGCATTCCTGAAAATGTTCCATTATATAATTGATTTAAAAAAATAGTTTCAATTACATCATTAAAATGATGACCTAAAGCTATTTTATTACAGCCAAGTTCTCTAGCTTTATTATACAAGTGACCTCGTCTCATTCTAGCACATAAATAACAAGGATTACCCTTCTCATTAATATTAGCTATTTTAAATATATCAGATTCAAATATATTAATTGGTATACCTAAATATTTAGCATTATCTATTATTTTATTTAAATTTTCTTTACTATAACCTGGGTCCATAACTAAAAAAACTGGTTCAAACATAAATTTATTATGTCTTTTTAATTCTTGAAAGCATTTAGCCAAAAGAAAAGAATCCTTTCCCCCACTTATACATATTGCAATTTTATCATTTTCTTTTATTAACTCAAAGTCTTTAATTGCTCTTAAAAATCTACTAAATATTTCTCTTTTATACTTTTTAATAATAGATTTTTCGATGTCTTTTAATTCTTTCATCTTTTCTCCAACAAATACTTTTTAGGATCCTCAACTGTTTCTGAAGTAATAGTCAATTTTTGATAAGCTTCTGGATCATCAGTTATTTCATCCATAGCTTGGTTTAATATCTTAATAATAATATTATTTAATGATCTTGCCCCAATTTGTAATTTAATTGCTTGTTTCGCAATCGATTTAATTACTTCATCATCATATAATAAATCAATCTTTTTTCTTTCAAGAAGTTTACTCTTAACTTTCTTTAGTTCACTTAATTCAGACTCTTTAATAATGCGACATAAATCATCTTCATTTAAATCATTAAAGTTAATAAAGATAGGGAATCTACCTATTAACTCTGGTATAATACCACTTTTTCTAACATCATTAATAGTTAAGCTAGTTTTCATTTGGTGACTAATTTCTTTCTCAAAACCAACAATAATTTCCCTTGGTTCTTCTGTTATTTTTGAAAATGCTCCAAGGGCTACAACTAATAATTGTCTAGTATTAAAATCTATCTTTTTACCTTTATAATTAATATTATATACTCCATCCTCAACTAATTTTAATAATGCTTGTTGAACCCCAACTGTTTTTACTTGGGCTGGATTAGCAGTATCATAAGGAATTAATTTATCTATTTCATCTATAATTAAAATACCTTTTTGAGCAAGTTCAACATCTCCATTAGCGGCATTAATCATAGACTCTAGCATTTCAGATACATTACTTCCTACATATCCCTCAACAGTATATTCATTGGCATCTACTATAGCCATAGGAACATTAATATAATTTGAAATAATTCTAAATATTTCAGTTTTCCCTACTCCAGTTGGTCCAACACAAAATATATTGTTAGATCTTTCATTTTCAGGAGCATCATAATGTTCATATACTGCCGTTAATATTTTTTTGATTGCCTCTTCTTGTCCGATTATTTTTTTATTTATTTCCCCTTTTAACTCTTTTTTATTAATAGAAATTGCTAATCTTTTACTATTTTTATTTTTTTTATCAACTAAATTTAATCCTTTTAAATCAACGATTTCTTTCTCTTTTTTTTGTTTATTATCCCCCATTCCATCTGAATCAGATTCAAATGAAATTGATTCATCAAATACATAGCCCATTTCAAGACTATCTATATCCTCGAATGTCTTAACATATTTAGTTTTTAAATTTTGATCAAATATTACTATTTCCCCATCTATATATAAAGAATAATATAAACTCTTCCTTTTGTCCGCTAAAAAGGCTTTCTTTGCATCATTATAAGGTAAATCAGCATATTTACTCCCTAAATATGCTTTTGATTCCCTAAAACCAAAACAATTTGTACGATAATCACTATATAAGTGAAAATATATATTGCCATTTTCGTCAACAAAGGTCATTCCATCCCCTTCATCTAATAGATTACCTTCCACAACCTTTGCTGGATAATAAGTTACCATATCCTCGATTAGTTTCCTTCTAAAAATCACTGCAATTTCTTTTTCATTATCAACCATTATTAACCCTCCTTATGGCTTAATTCTATTTGGACCCCTAAAAATAAACATTGTTTCTTTAACTGTAGAAGTATTTAGTAACAACATTGTAATTCTATCTACTCCTAAACCGAATCCCCCATGGGGAGGACAACCATATTTAAAAAATTCTAAATAAAATTTTACATCATCATTTAAACCTTTTTCTTTTGCTTGTTTCACTAAAACATCATAACGATGTTCCCTTTGGGCTCCTGATGTTATTTCCATACCCTTCCATATTAAATCATAACCTTCAGGTATATTATCTTTTCTCATATGATAGAAAGGTCTTTTTGTACTGGAAAATCCTGTAATAAAAATAAATTCATGTCCATACTCCTCTATTGCAAACCTACCTGTTAATTTTTCTGTCTCAGCATTCATATCTCCTATGTCATGTTCTGGTATTTTATAGTTATATCTTTTAACTAATTCTTTGTATAGGTCTTGTAATTTTATCCTAGGAAATGGCTTTTTAGGAATAATAATATCAATATTAAATAATTCCTTTATCTCTTTTTCGTATTTTTCTTTTATATTAGTTAATCCTTTAATAATCATATCCTCTTCTAAGGACATAACATCTTCATAAGAATCAATGTACCCAAATTCAACATCAAAAGAAGTAAATTCGGTGGCATGTCTATTACTATTGGAATTTTCTGCACGAAAAGCAGGAGCTACCTCAAATACCTTTTCGAAGCCACTGGTAATTGCCATTTGTTTATAAAACTGTGGGCTTTGAGCCAAGTATGCTTTTTCATTAAAGTATTTTACTTCAAATACATCACTACCAGATTCTGAAGCCGATCCAATTAACTTTGGGGTATGAATTTCAATAAAATTATTATCCAATAAATAATTTCTCATTCCATTTACAAAAGCAGTCTGGACTTTAAACATTAATAGATTTTTATCATTTCTTAAATCTAAAAAGCGATAATCTAATTTTGTATCAATTAAAGAAGAATTACTAACTTTATAGTTTAATGGTAAATCATTTTCAGATAAACTAGTAACTTCCAATGAGGTTGGTAATAATTCTACCCCATTTAACTTAACTTTATCATTAATAGATACCCTGCCAATTACTTTAACTGTGCTTTCTAAGGTAAGTTTAGAAAAAGAATCGATTAAAGATTGATTATTATTATTCTTTTCAATAGTTAATTGTACTTTACCAGTATAATCACGAAGAATTACAAACATAACATATTGTAAATCTCTAATATTATCAATAAAGCCACTTATTTCTATCTCTCTTCCATCATATTCTTTTAATTCATTTATCCATATTTTTTTCATCATAACCTCATTTCATATAGATATATAAAAACATATAATTATTATATATTAAACTATTCTTTTTTTCAATTTTTTTTCTTTTTTTTAAATAACTTTATAACAATTCCAAGCCCCATTATTATTGTAACGAACTTAACTATTGGGCCAACATAAGGAATTAACCCTAATAAATAGATTATAGTAATCCCAAACATTCCTTTTAATAGTTCCCCTTTTTCTTTACTAATATATTTATCCCAAAGATAATAACCTACTTTATATCCTGTGATTATCGTAGATAAATATAATAAAGCTAAATAGAATGTTAATAATAATACCCCAAGTGATAAACCAAAAGCTGTCATAATTAATATAAATGAAATAATTGGAATGATTATTAGGAAGATACATCCTACTCCCATTATTTTGAAAATATCTTCTTTTTCAATAATCTTTTTCAAGATACTTGGTGTAAAATATAAAAATGCTAAAAATACCACAAATAATCCAACTAATTTATATATATGACTATAAGTCATCTCCCAAAAAGTTTTGTTATTTCCCTCTTCAACAATATAATAATCAATATCATTAATGCTAGCAGCATTAGAAATATTAGACTCGATTGTCGAATTTAGATTTAACTTGCCATTAATAATTGTATTCTCATCAATATTCAATCTTTCAGCATTAATTTTAATATTTCCTCCAATAGTGGTATCTGTTAGTTTTATATCACTACCATAGATAATTACATTACGATTAAACGTCCCAGAAATAGTAATATCATTACCTAAAATAACTATATCTCTTTCAATAACACTGGTATTAGTAAAATCTATTATATTTCCTAAAACAATACCATCTTTAAATGACCCTTCAATTGTTAAATTGTTACCAATAATAGCACTATAATCTGAACCTCCATTATAAGTAACATTATTACCCATAATAATACTAAATCCATCAATAATACTATTGGTTTCTACTTCGTTACCTCCTATTATTGCACTACCTTTAACATCTTTTACAAGATTATTCTGCTGTTTAAAACTTGCAACAAAATGATCAATTTCCTCAGCCTTTATAGTAGTGGGTATAAAAGCTAATAATAGAATTAAATATAAACAAATCTTTTTCATTCCTACTTCTCTTTTCCTTTCATTTTAGTAATTTTCTTATTAATATCAATTCTGAAGTATTTATAAGTAGTTATCAGAACAATTGCCGCTGGCATTGATACAACAACACCCCAGAAACCTCCGATTATACCCCCCGCAAAAACTGCAAAGATTATTACTAAAGGATGTAATTGATTAGTTTTTCCATATATCCTAGGACTAATAACATATCCATCCAACTGAGGACAAACAATACAAACAATTAGGGTTAAAATTAGTAATTTAGTACTTATTACTGAAGCAATTAATACTGCCATAATATTTACTATTAAAGCCCCAAAATAAGGAATAATTGTCGTAATTGCCGCTAAAATACCCAGAATTAAATAATTAGGATGTCCGATAATGAAGAAAGCAAAAGTATATTCAATTAATTGAACCAATATTACTTTTCCTAATCCATTAAAATAATTAGTAATTTCCTCATCTAATTTTTTAATATAATTATATATTTTTTTATTTTTATTTAATAAGTTATCTTTAATATATAATCTAATTTTATCCATATCTATTAACATATATATAGAAACAAATATAGTTATAACAACCGAAGTAATTAATCCTACTGAGGCATTAACAATATTAATGGCGCCATCTGATATATATTTTCCGACATTAGAGATAATATTAGTTGTGGTATCAGATAAAGATGATTGTAGTACTCCTAAATTTATTTCATATTTATTAGCTATATCGGATAAAAATGCCGAAATATTGCTTAAAAACAATAATGTTTGCTCATATAAAATAGGAACAATTAAAACTAAACAAATAATACAAATGCCAAAACCTATAAAACAAATAATTAAAATCGATAACCATTTTGGCAACCCGATTTCCTTTAATTTAGCACTAATTGGATATAAAGCATAAGCAATCGCAAAAGCAATTATAAATGGAGCTATGATAGCAAATATTTTATCCACAATTCCAAGCCATAGGGCTCTAATTAAATATAATAAGCAAATAGTAGCAACAATAATCAAAATATTGATTAATTTAATATTTAATCTCTCATTTTTTTTCATTTATTTTCTCCTTTTCTAATATTATGGTCACAGGTCCATCATTTATTAGGTTAACCTGCATATTACTTCCAAATAAACCTGTCTCAACCTTAATATTTTTATCACGTAACTTTTTATTAAATATTTCATATAATTTTCTTGCTTCTTCACTCTTTAATGCTTTGATATAACTAGGTCTTCTTCCATTATTAATATCGGCATATAAAGTAAATTGACTAATTGATAAAATTGATCCATTAACTTCTAATAAAGATTTATTCATAATCCCATTCTCATCATCAAAAATTCTTAGATTAATTACTTTATCAACTAAATAATCTATTTCCTCTTCTCCATCATTAAAAGCAAAACCCACTAATAAAACTAAACCATAATTAATACTCCCAATAGTCTCATTATTAATTTTAACATTTGCTTCCTTACTTCGTTGAAGTATTATTCTCATCTCATTAACCTCTCAATTTTCTTAATAAATTTGAAATTAAGTAAATCATTACAATATTTTTCTAATTTATCTTTATTTTCTACCAAGACAGTTAATGAATATACTTTATATTCACTCTTATTTAAAGTTGTAATACTATCAATTATTATATTATTAGTACTAGCTTTCGTAATAATATCCAATAAATTATCATATGTATCTGTATAAATAATAATATCAGTCGGATATTTCTTATCTATTTTATCATTCCATTTAACATTAATTAATCTTTCCTCAATGTCTGCGATATTTTTACAACTACTTCGGTGAACAGTGATACCAGAACCTTTAGTAATATAACCAATAATATTATCACCAGGGATAGGTTTACAGCAACTACTTAAGGTAGACTTAATATTACCCAAATTTTCCACTAGCACATCATTTTTAACTGTAGTCATCTTAATAATTCTTTCATTAATATTATCAATAATACTCTTTTTTACCTGAGTTTTATTAACAATTTTAATTATATTAAGAGGAATAAGTTTCCCGCTTCCTATACCAATATATAACTCATTCATATCTTTTAGTTTTAATTCATTTAGGATAAGTTCTATATTTTTATTACTTAATACTTCAGAAATAATTAAATCTTGCTTTCTTATTTCCTTTTCTAGTAATTCAATTCCTTTATCTAGATAATCATCTTTTTCTAATCTAGTCCAAAAAGATTTAATCTTATTACGAGCCCCAGTTGTAACTACAAAGTCTAACCAATCCCTATTTGGACCTTTAGAACCTTTATTGGTATTTACTTTTACAATATCTCCAGTTTGTAATTCATAATTTAAAGGAACAATCGTATCATTAACAATAGCCCCGACTAATTTATCCCCTATTTCACTATGAACACGGTAAGCAAAATCAACTGGAGTAGAACCAAAAGGTAATTCAATAACATCACCCTTTGGGGTATAAACATAAATTGCATCATTAGACAAAACTTCCTTTTTCACACTATTAACAAACTCTTCTGGAGTAGAAGTATCATCATTTAGTTCAATAATGCTTCTAAATATTTGTAATTTTTGTTCCATAATGTCTTTGGGAGAATTTTTCTTATTTTCTTTATATGACCAATGAGAGGCAATACCATATTCAGCTATATTATTCATATCATAAGTTCTGATTTGAATTTCAAATAATTCCCCATCAATACCAAATACTGTCGTATGTAATGATTGATATAAATTAGTTTTAGGCATAGCAATATAGTCTTTAAATCTCTTCGGAACGGGTTTATATTTTGAATGAATTAAACCTAAAGCCAAATAACATTCTTGTTCAGTATCCACTAAAACCCTTAAAGCTAAAATATCATATATATCATCAAATTTACGACCAGTTGCAAGTTTACTATATATACTATATATACTCTTACTTCGACCTTTTATTTCATGTTTAATATTATGTTCTTTAAGTAAAGAAGATACTTCGTGTAGCATTTTACTGACAGCTTCATCTCGTTCTTTTTTCTTTAAATTCAGTTTTTCGACAACATCAAAATAAGCATCTGGTTTTAAATACCTTAAAGCTAAATCCTCTAATTCACTTTTAATTTTATATATACCTAATCGATGAGCAACAGGAGTTAATATTTCAAAGGTTTCTTTTGCTTTTTTCTTTTGTTTCTCTTCACTTAAAACATATAAACTCCTCATATTATGTAACCTATCTGCTAACTTAATGATAATAACCCTAACATCTTCAGATAAACCTACAAGAATCTTTCTTTGATTTGCTATAGCCTGATCGGAAGCATTAGAAAATTTTAGTTTATTAATCTTTGTAACCCCATCAACAAGTAAAGCAATTGTACTACCGAATTCCTTTTCTACTTCTTCTTTTGTACAATCAGAATCCTCAATTGTATCATGAAGTAAAGCACCACATATAGCATAATAATCAGCATTAATCTCGGTTAAAATCAAAGCCACATTTAATGGATGTTGAATATAATCTTCCCCAGTAATCCTCTTTTGGCTAAAATGCTTTCTTTCCGCAAAATCATAAGCCCTTTTAATTATTTTAAGCTCAACTGGATTATCATTATATATTTTTACTTTATTAAGTAAATCTTCAATTGTAACAATCTTGATTTCTTCTTCCATATTAACACTTCCTATATTAATTATATAACAAGATAATGTATTTTAAAAGTAAAATACATTATTTTTAATAATAACTAACAATTAATCCCTGGAACTTTAAACTCTTCAATATCATCTGTTTTTTTCTTTTTCTTTGGTTTTTTAATATTCCTAAGTTCCAAATATAACCAAATTTGATTTGAGATAAAGATAGAAGAATATACTCCTACGATAAAACCTATAAATAATGCAATATTAAAATTAACTATTTCTTTAGCCCCCCAAGCTAGTAAACATATAACGGGTAAGATTGTAGTGGTACTAGTAAGAATACTTCTAAAGAATGTTAAACGAACAGCCTTATTTACAACCAATACCAAATCCTTTGCATTAGTGACACTACTATTATATCCCTCTTTATATAAGGTTCTAATCATATCAAAGGTAACAATCGTATCATTAATTGAATATCCAATTATGGTTAGAATTGCTGCGATAAAGATAGAATTAATTTCTAAATTAGTGATACAAAAGAATAGTATAGTCATAATAACATCATGAATTAAAGCAATAATACCTCCGACTGCATAATTTAGCTTAAATCTAACACTCACATAAATAACAATACCGATACTTGCAATTATTAATGATAAAATAGCATTTTTAATAAGCTCTTGTTTAACTATTTGACTAACAACAAAAATATCACTATCAACTTCATATTTATCATTTAAATAAAAAGTAAGTTCTTTAATATCATCTTTATTTAACATTTCATTAATACTAATAGTTATTGTATCATTACTATTTTCGGTTTTTTTAATAGTATAATCTCTATTCTCTAAATCTATTTTTAAATTTTCTACTGAAGTATTTTTATTTTCTTCAATAGTTATACTAGTTCCCCCAGTAAAATCTACTCCAAAGTTAAATCCCTTAAATATTGATATGCCAGATCCCAAAACAATTATAAAAATAGTAATTGATATAAAGTATTTAGCAGATTTAACAAACTCTAATTTCTGATAAGGGATAATTACCTTTTCCTGTTTTTTAATTTTTTTCTTATTTAGACCAATAAAGAACCAAAATTTATTATCAAAGAAATTAGTTTTAACAAATAATTTTAAAACATATTTCTCAAAGAAAACCATTATTAAAATAGTAACAATAATATTAATAATTAACATAGTTGCAAATCCCTTAATTGAACTTTGTCCTAAAATAAATAATACCACCGCAATTATTAATGTTGTTATATTAGCATCAATAATACTAGAGAATGATTCCTTATTACCAAGTTCAAAAGCTGTTTTTAAAGTTTTTCCTATCTTTAATTGATCTTTTATTCGTTCATAACTAATTACTGAGGCATCAACAGCCATTCCAATACCTAATAGCATGGCTGCAATTCCTGGTAAAGTTAAAACCCCATCAATCAAATAAAAGATAAAAAACGATAAAATTGTATATATGACAATACACATACTAGCAATAAAACCACTAAATTTATAAATTGAAATCATTAAGGTTACTACTAAAATAACCCCAATTATACCCGCTAATAAAGTCTTATTTAAAGATTTTTCACCATAAGTAGCAGCTACTGTACGAGAAGATATTTCCTCTAATTTTGTAGGTAAAGCACCTGAATTAATTAATTCTACTAAACTTTTAGCCTCTTCAATAGTAAAATTACCTTGTATAATAACATCAGATGCAAATGCTTCATTAACAGAAGCGGCTGATAAACATTTTGAATTAGATAAAGAGCCACAAATAGCCTTTTCTTTGCTATAACTATCCTCTTTTTCATCAAAATCTAACCAAATAACAATAATGTTATTTACCATATCTTTTACTTTATTAGTAACATTATAAAAAGTAGAAGTATCTTTTATTGATAGACTAACTGCTGGTTTTCCATAATTATCAGTTGCTATTTTAGCAGTACCACCCAATACATCAGAAGTCATTAATAAATTATCATTATAATCTCTAAAGGTAAGTGCAGCGGTTGAAGAAATAATCTCCCTAGCCTCTTCTTTATTAGTAATACCCGCTAATTTCACCCTAATTTTATCTTCACCTTCAATTGTAATCTCAGGTTCTGATACCCCTAATATATCAATCCTTTTTAGAATAGCCTTGTATGTATTATATACCATATCATTATTTAACTTACTATCATCTAATGGAGATAGTTTATATAATATTTCAAAACCACCTTGCAAATCTAAACCATAATTAATATTAGTGAATAATACTTTAGTTAAAAAGGCACCCCCTATAATAATACTGAGACAACTAATAGTTCCCATTACCCATTTAATATTTTTCTTTTTTAATTTAATTGCCATAACTAGGCTTAATAAAAAAATTACGGCAATAATTATCATTATAATATCCATCTTATTCTACTAACTCCCTTTCTTCTTTCAATAATTTTTCTTTTAAAAAAGTATCCACTTTTTCTATCTCAACATTAATAATATCATTAGTCATCTCAGAAATTGATAAATTATTATCATAACGCCATTTATTTAGTTTAAGATAATTCCAAATATCTTCTTTTTTTAAATAAGAATATTTATTCCTAATTAATCTTATTTTAACATTAAAGGCTCCTTTTAAAGCTGCAAACAATTCTTCTTTTGTTTTATAATCATCCATAATATCACCTGTATATAATTATATAACAAAAATAATTATTTGAAAAGTAAATGTCATGTTTTATTCATATAATTAAAACATATACTTTTTATAGGTGAATGATGAAAAGTAAATTTATAAAATCAACCATTATCTTAATTATCGGTGGGGCTATATCTAAATTATTAGGTATGATTATAAAGATAATTTTAACTAGAACTATTTCCACTAAAGGTATAGGTTTATATATGTTGATTTTACCAACTTTTAATTTATTCATAACCTTATGTACTCTAGGTCTACCAATCTCTATTTCAAAATTAGTTAGTGAACAAAAAACCAACTCTAAAAAGTTAATTCTCTCGACGATTCCGGTTATTATTATATTTAATTTAATATTAATGTTAATTCTTTTTCTAATTGCTCCAATTATTGCCAATAATTTACTTAAAAATTCTATTCTTTATCATCCAATTATTGCTATTGGATTAACCTTGCCTTTTATTTGCTTATCTTCAATTGTTAAAGGATATTTCTTTGGTAAGGAAAGGACATTACCTAGTACTATTGCCACAATTATTGAGCAATTAATTAGACTTTTATTAACTTTATTTTATATTCCCAATCTTATTATTTATGGTTTAGAAAAAGCAATCACCGGAGTAGTATTAATAAATATTGTTAGTGAACTTGCTTCATTTTTAATCTTAATTTTATTTTTACCTAAGAATGAAAATATAAGTAAAAACGATTTCAGTTATAACAAAAAAATTATGAAAGATATCCTAAATATTGGTATACCCGCTACTTCATCAAGATTAATTGGATCGTTTATATATTTTTTAGAGCCTATTATATTAACCTATTGTCTTTTAAAAGTAGGATATTCCAATTCATTTATTACCTATGAATATGGAATAATTAATGGTTATGTCTATCCCCTAGTATTAATGCCATCATTTTTTACTTTAGCTATCTCTAATGCCCTTCTTCCAAATATCTCAAATAGTTATGCTAGAGGTAATTATAGATATGTCAAAAAAAAGATCAATCAAGCTATTACATTCTCTTTAATGATCGGTATTCCTATAACATTAATGTTTATTTTTATTCCGCAAATTCCTTTAAAATTAATTTATAATAGTAACGAAGGTTTAAACTATATAAAAATAATTGCCCCTTTTTGTCTACTTTATTATATACAAACACCCTTAACTGCAGTATTACAAGCAATAAATAAGTCTAAGACTGCCATGTTGGGTACCATTTATGGATCAATCATTAGAACAATTATTCTATTTTCTCTTAGCTTATTAAAAGTACAATTATGGGGATTAATTATTGCTACTTTAAGTAATATTATCTTTGTAACTATTCAGCATATTTATTATGTAAATAAATATTTAAAAGATAAGTCATAAAAAGAAATCTATTTAAGATTTCTTTTCATCTTTTTTAGTTAAAATAACTTCAGTTTTATTTTTTAGATTTAAATTAGATATTAAATTCTTTAATTCCTCTATATTTAAACCATTAATAATATCAATAATATTTTCTTCAATTTTATTTTCAAATAATATATTATCAATAATCATATCACTAACTATCTCTATATTTTCAAAACTAAATATTTCATTACTAAGTAATACCTTTTTCTTTCTTTCTAAATCCTCTTCACTTATATCAACATTATCTAATACTCTATCTATTTCTCTAAATAATTCCTCATACTTATTAGTTTTATTAATTAATGAAATTAATAAATGAGTATCACAATTTATAATATCAATAACTAACGAACTAGTAATTATCTTTTTATCTTTCATTTGTTCATCAAATAATGATGTTTCATCAAATAGACAAGAAAATAAGATGAACAAATATAAATTAAATTTCCTTTTACCCATTTTTTGATTAGAATAAGGTATCTTTAAGTTATAGGCTCCCCTTGAAACTTCAGTTTCAAAATAAGCAATATCCCTTTCCTTGGCTACTTTATCAGGTTCCTTAATATTATTTAATTTTATTGCCAATTCTTTTTTAAATTTCTTATTAGTCTGATTCTCTTTTATTAAATTAATAATTTTTTCATAATCAAAATTCCCCGTTACAATTAAAAACATATTAGAAGGATGATAAAAAGTATTATAACAAGTATATAATAATTCCTTATTAATATTATCAATATCTTCATTGGTACCAATAATACTTTCCTTAAAAGGATTATTTATGAAAACACTATGCATAATTTTTTCATATAGAACATCATTAGGACGATCGTTACACATGCTTATTTCTCTTTTAATAATATCTTTTTCACTATTAACATTTTTATCAGTAAAATATGGAGATTGAACATAATCCAATAAAAATTTAATATTATCTTCTAGCTTATTAGGACCTGAAAATAAATATGTTGTATTTTTAAAAGTTGTATATGCATTAGCACTTGCTCCACTTTCTGCGAAGAAGTCCATTGGTTGTGGATCTTTTTTTTGAACAAAAACTTTATGTTCTAAAAAATGAGCAATCCCATTAGGTACTCTTATCAATTCTTTTTCCCCAATTGGAACAAAAGAACTATATACAGAACCATACTTAGTTGTGAATGTCACATAATTATCATAATAACCACTTTTAGGGTATAAATAAACATCCAATCCATTCTCTAATTTTTCATAATAAATAACTTCATCAATGTTATTTATCTTTATTATCTTCATGATAATCACTCCCTTCCAAAACTAGCATCGTATAAGGAGTAACTTTTTTAGCTACATTGATGACATCAGTTATTGTTACTTTTGAGAAGTTTTTAATTCTCTGCTCGATATTATCATTATTAACTAATATCATTGAATAATAAGTATTTATAATCGCATTCGGACTATCTGTTACCGATTTAAGTGAAGATATAACTCTTTCTTTTGCACTCTCAAAAATATCTTTACTAAATTTACCTTTACTTATATTAATTAGAGACTTTTTTACTAATTTTAAGACTTCTTCAGTATTCTCATTTTTTATTCCTGAATAAATAAGTAAAACATTATCATAAGCCATAACAACTGAATTGACAAAGTAAGCATATGATTTTTTCTCCCTAATTGTTTCAAATAATAAAGAACTACTAAAACCTCCTAAAATCTCATTATATACTTTAATAACATATTTTCTTTCAAAATCAGTTAATTTATTTAAACTACACAATAAAGTAAAAATTGTTTGATTAGCATTTTCAACTATTTTTACCTTATTTATCCTATTCTTAATATTTAATTCTTTAACAATTAAATCATCAGTACCTTTTTTAAATGTATCTATTTTAAAGTACTTACGAAATATTTCCTTTACTTCATATGATGAAATATCTCCAACAACAAAAATATCTACTAAATCCTTATCAATAATAGATTTATAATATTTATACAAATTCTTTTCATCAATTTTATCTAAATCCTTAATATCTCCATATGGATTATATGAATATGCCTTATTTTTAGTAGTTTCTAATAACTTTCTCAAACTATATTTAGATTTATCATCTTTTTCAGATAAAATAACTTTTTTAAGTCTTTCTTTACATAAATCCAATTCACTTTTATTAAACATATTATTTTTAGCATTAGGGTTAAAAATTATATCTAATAAATAAAGTATACTTTCTCTATTTAATTTCTTTTTCGTATACTTTTCATTCAAAAATCTCACTTTAAAAGCTAATTCACTATAATTACCAATCCTATTAATTTCACTAAATAGTTTTAAATCAAATAATTCCTCACTTCTTTTAATTAACTGCCTTTCACTTGGATAATTATTTGTAGAATTTAGAAGGAGTATTTTTAATAAATTACGCATCGTTATTTCTTTACTATCAATTTTTCTTCTAAAAAATACCTCAACAGTAATAGATTTAAACTTAGTAGTTTTTATTAAATGGAGATTATATGAACCCATATTAAACATTTCATAATTCATAAACATTCTCCTTTCTTTTAATTATTATATCATTTTTTCATAATTTTAAACTAGTTTCCAATGCTAAAAATATCATGTTATTTAAAAATTTTTCCCTTTCCTCACTGGATAACTCATCAGAATAACAAAAAGAATTAGAAACCGTTAGTAAAGATGAAGCTTTTTTATTTAAAACTCTAGCATTGTTAAATAAAGCAAAAGTTTCCATTTCTACTCCTAAAACATTATATTTATTTACTACTTCAATATAACTATTATTTTGTTCATAAAAAACATCTGAACAATAAATATTTCCTTTTCTTATAGTTATATTATGCTCCTTAGCAGTATCTTGGATTAACATATTTAATTCATTATTACTAGCAATACTCTTTTCTTTATAATTATCTAAAAGTAAAGCATAGGTCGATTCACTAATGGAATTATCAACTAAAACAATATCCTGTAGTTTTAAATCACTTATATAACCTCCACAGGAACCTATTCTGATAATATTATCAACATTATATGATTTATATAATTCATATGAATAAATACCCATTGATGGATTTCCCATTCCCGAAGGGAAAATAGTAATTAATTTATTCTTATAATAACCAGTATAAGCAATCATTCCTCTTACTCGATTAACTAATTTAGCCTTACTAAGAAAATTTTCAGCAATATATTGACATCTTTTTGGATCGCCGGGCATTAAAACTGTTTTAGCAATATCATTTTCATTACTTTCAATATGAGTAGTAGCCATTATTTCAACTCCTTTTTAATCTTCATTATCATCTTCTAATTTAACTAATACATCTCTAGGTTTAGATCCATTTTGAGGCCCTACAATGCCTCTTTCCTCAAGTAAATCAATAATTCTTGCCGCTCTATTGTATCCCAATCGATATTTTCTTTGAATCAAAGATGCACTAATCTTCCCAGTATGAACCGCAAAATCTACTACTTCATCATATAATGGATCCTCATATTCTTCATCATTTGAAAAATCATTATTAAAATTTTCTCTCCCTTTACTATCTTGAGTTAAGCTAGGATCATATTTAACCTTTTGTTGATTAGAAACATATTTAACAATACCCTCTAATTCCTCATCAGAAATATAAGCCCCTTGAATTCTTAAAGGTATATTTTCTCCCATTGGTAAAAATAGCATATCACCTTTACCAAGTAATTTCTCTGCTCCAGACATATCTAATATAGTCCTTGAGTCAACATTACTGCTAACCGCAAAAGATAGACGTGAAGGAATATTTGCTTTAACTACCCCTGTTATAACATCAGTTGATGGTCTTTGAGTCGAAACAATTAAATGAATTCCCGCTGCTCTAGCCATCGATGCTATTCTCATAATAGAGTCTTCAACCTCCTTAGCAGCAACAACCATTAAATCAGCTAATTCATCAATAATTACAACAATATAAGGCATTTTTTGCAATGATGTTTGACGATCACACAATTCATTATAAGCAACAATGTTTTTACATTTATGTTGTTCAAAAGCAGCATATCTCTTTTCCATGATATTAACAATATTTTTTAAAGCAATTGAAGCTTTTTTAGGATCTGTTACAACACTATCAAGTAAATGTGGAACACCATTATACATAGTTAATTCTACTTTTTTGGGATCAATCATTACTAGTTTTACTTCATCTGGTCTTGTTCTCATTAATAAAGAGGCCACGATACAATTAACACAAACAGATTTTCCTGATCCAGTAGCTCCCGCTATTAATAAATGAGGAGTAGCATTGATTTCAGCCCATTTTACTCTACCCATTATATCTTTACCTAAACCTACTGCCAACAAAGTTTTACCATTAATCGGAGGTAAACAAGAAAGTACTTCCTTAAATGATACTGATGTATTATTCTTATTAGGTATTTCTATTCCAATTGTATTTTTTCCCGGTATTGGGGCTTGAATTCTTACTTCTTTAGCTGCCAAAGCTAAAGCAATCTCTCTTTGAATACTAAGTAATTTACTTACCTTTGTTCCTTGTTTAATTTCTAATTCATATTGAGTAACTGAAGGTCCAATATGACATTCAATAATCCTTCCTGTAATCTCAAAATCAGTTAAAACCTTCTCTAATATCTCAATATTAGCTTTAACAGCATCAACATTTTCTTTATTATCTTTATTTTTTACAGATTTCAATAATGTTAATGGTGGTAACTTATAATTAGCATTAACATAATTTTCATCATTAATATCATAATTATCCTTAATTGGTACATCACAATTATCTACCTCAGGTTCAGGATTCTTAATATGAGTTAATTCATCCATCGAAGAAATAATAATTCTTTTATCCTCTTCCACTTCTTGTTCTTCTTTTTTTCTAATAAACTTTGGTAATTTAAACTTAATATTTAATCTCTTAATTAATTCCGCAATACTTACATTAAATAATAATAAGATACCTAGTACTATTAAAGTACCCACTACTATAAAGATACCATCTCCAAATAAAAAACCAAAAAACCAAGATAAAACTGCCCCAATCATCCCTCCACCACAATTTTCTATAACTGAAGTAGTCGGAGAATTAAAACCTAAAATTACATTATCCCAAGTTTCTTTGATTATATTAAAGTCGGAAAAATTATTTACTTTTATCTCTGATATATACGTATTATGAAATAAAATTAAAAAAGAAGCCGCAATAATATAAAAACCAATCGCTTTTATTGAAAAGAAATTAGGATTATCTCTTTTAATAATTAAATAACAACCAATAATTAAAAGAATAGCTAATAAGAAAAGAAAACCATTTCCCACTAAAAAGACAGAAAAACTCTTAACAAAATCTCCCGCTCTACCAAACCCACAAATACCAACTATTGCTATTAAAATAAAAAATATACCAATAATTTCATTACTATACTGAAACTTTTTTTCCTTTTCTTTTTTTTCCTTTTTTTTGGCCATTTATATCACTCTTCTCTATATTTAGATTATATCATTTATGAAAAAAAAAGTAAATAATACTTTGATTATTTCTTATATTAAAAAAAGAAACATTCTATTATGAATTTTCCTTTTCTTCTTTTTTAACTGTCTTTTTTTTAGGAGTTTCTTTCTTAATTACAGTTTTTTTAACTGTCGTTGTCTTTTCTTCTTTAACAGTTTCCTTTTTAGGTTCTTTTTTCTCTGATGTTTTAGGAGTATATCTTTTACCATCCAAACTATCTTTAGCAATTATAACTAAATCAGAAAATGCTCCACTATTATCGATAGCTAATTCACTTAGCATTTTACGATTAACAACAATCCCAGCTTTAGTTAAACCATTAATAAATTTTGAATAACTAATCCCATTTTCACGGCATCCAGCATTTATTCTTGTAATCCATAGCTTTCTGAAATTTCTTTTATTTTGTCTACGATCACGGAAAGCATATTGTCCAGAATGCATTAATTGTTCTTGAGCTGTCTTGAATAATCTATGTTTACTCCCAAAATAACCTTTTGCCTCTTTTAATACTTTTTTTCTTCTAGCACGTGCAACAGTGCCACCTTTTACTCTTGTCATTACTTACCTCCCTCTAAATTAAATCTTTGATTCTCTTGTAATCAGCTTTCTTTAACTCTTGTCCTTTTTTCTTACTTCTAGCTCTTTTTGAACTATTTTTCCCTGTATTATGTAATACTCCTTGATTAGCAATAGAAATTGATCCACTATTTCTAATATTCAAAACTTTTTTTAGACCTTTATGAGTCTTCTTTTTTACTTTCTTTACTTTGGTCATTATTTCCCTCCTCTTATTTTTTAGGTGTTAATTGCAAAAATATGCTATGGTTTTCCATCTTTGGTTCTAATTCTACTTCTGATATATCACTTAAAGCATCTTTAAAGCGTAATAAAACATCTCTAGCTAATTCAGGATGAGCAATCTGTCTTCCCTTAAAACGAATACTAGCTTTAACTTTATCACCTTTCTCAAGGCTTTTTCTAGCATTTTTAAGTCTGGTTTCAAAATCACCTTTATCGATTGTTATAGATAAGCGATATTCTTTAATATCAACATTTGTCTCTCGTTGTTTTTTCTGCATTTCTTTAGCTTTTTTCTTTTTTTCATAACGAAATCGATTATAATCCATAATTTTACAAACTGGTGGATTAGAACTCTCACTCATTAAAACTAAATCAAAACCAGCATAATTTGCTAAAGTCAAAGCATCTTCTTTTGATTTAATTCCTAATTGCTCTCCATTAGGACCAACCACTAACATTTCCCTACATCTAATTTCATTATTTATAGGATTGTCATTTCCTTTTGCGATATGTAACACCTCCAAAAAATAAATAAATGAATACCAAAGCAGTATTCATCAAAAAACCATATTTAATTATATTGGCTTTTTACCTATTACTAGAGTAATCAGGTGAGATAAATATCTACTTTCCGTCTTCTGCACTAAATTATATAATAATTTTATGCAAAAGTCAACAATTAATTAACATTATTTATATATAACATAAAAAAAGTCATATCACTTAGAATCTGACTTTTACCTTAACATGATCAATATGTATATTATACACCACTAATTAATTTCTACTACGTAAGAACAGACCGCCACGAACCATGCGTGCTACCCATACCCACAGTGTTATTTGAAAAAAATATACCCGCAGTGGCTCCAGCAGCGTAGTAACCACCACGATGAAATCAAGGTGAAGCAGAATTAATAGAGTAAGGGTAATCCCCAAACCACCACTTAGTCTCCGCCGTTGCATCTCCAAGCTTAGGAGTAGATGAGGTATATATATCATAATATTTATTTTCGGGAAAGTTTATACCTTCAGTATATACTCCGCTATCTTCACTTGTTATTCCATTAAATCCTGAATTATTAGATAATGTTCGGCCACTATAGTTATTATAATTACCCATAACATACTCCCATGCTCCCCCACTCATATCATATACTCCATAGACATTGCCTGTGATAGAGGCACATGTTCCTAATCCTGTTGTTTTATTGGTATCTATTGTTCCATCGTATAAGATATTATAATCATTATATGTATAATATCCAT
>CAYWKX010000002.1:0-28741 GCA_964459185.1 uncultured Muribaculaceae bacterium
TATAATTACTAAATTAATAGTAACCAAATATTTAATTTTAAATACAAAGATTTCTGTAATCAGAAATTTCTTTTATTTAACCTATACTCATAATTATGGAGCAGCTTGGAGTATTTTTCATGGACAAAGATTTTTGTTAATAACGATGAGTTTAATTATTATTTTAGGGATGATTTATTATCTTGTTAGGAAGAATAATCATTCAAAGTTAGAAATAATAGGCTTTTCTTTATTAGTCGGGGGAGCTTTAGGTAATTTAATTGACAGAGTAATTTATGGTTATATAATTGATTTTTTAGATTTTTACATTTTCAATTATTATTTTCCTATTTTTAATATTGCCGATTCTTGTATTGTCGTCGGGGTTTTTATTCTCGCTATTGATATATATATAAAAGATAAGAAAGTTATTAACATAAAGGAGTAGAATATGATAATTAATGTAAATGATGAAGAAAAAAGAATAGATAAATATTTAATTGATAAGTTAGATATTAGTAGAAGTAAAATACAGAAATTGATCGAAAACAATAATATTTTAGTCAATGGTAAAAGTATAAAAAATAGTTATACTGTAAAACTAGATGATGATATTTATATCAAAGATGATTATGAGGAAAAGATAACTATTGTCCCAGAGAATATACCTTTAGATATTGTTTATGAAGATGATGATTTAATCGTAGTTAATAAACCTAGTGGTATGGTTGTTCATCCTGCCCCAGGACATTATTCTCATACATTGGTTAATGCTTTAATGTATCATTGTAATAATTTAAGTAGGATAAATAGTAAGATTAGGCCTGGAATTGTTCATCGAATAGATGCTGATACCTCAGGATTATTATTAGTAGCTAAAAATGATGAAACTCATCTTTCTCTATCAGAACAATTAAGTAAAAAAACAATAACTAGAAAATATCTAGCTTTAGTTCATGGTATTATTGAAGAAGATACAGCCACGATTGATGCCCCGATTGGTCGGGATAAAAATAATCGTCAAAAAATGACTGTCACTGCAGATGGAAAAGAAGCCGTGACTAATTTAAAAGTTATAGAAAGATATACAAATGCTACTTTAATCGAATGTATGTTAGAAACAGGTAGAACTCATCAGATAAGGGTGCATCTAGATTATATTAATCATCCCATTATTAATGATCCAATTTATGGCAAAAGGGAACTAATTGATAAAGATTTTGGACAAATGTTACATGCTAAAACAATTGGTTTTATTCATCCTAAAACAAAACAATATTTAGAGTTTTCTGTTTTAGCACCTACTAAATTTGGGAAAATATTAGAAATGTATAAAACTAATTCATAATAAAGATAAAGAAAGATAATATAGTAGCAAAAATAATCCAAGCAAGATAAGGAATTAAGAACTTACTTGCTTTTTTGTTTATGATTTTTGTTTGTTTATAAAGTAATATTCCTGAGATTAAGACAATTAAACTATCTGTTAATCCTAGGAAAGGACTTTCTAATTTAAAGAAAAAGAAAGTATATAACTGATTAAATAAGTAATTTACATATAAATATATTTGATATTTCTTATTACTATTATCAATTGTTAGATAAATGGAATAGGCAATTAAAAAATAAAGTATTGTCCAAACAATAGGGAATATATAACTTTGGGGAGCAAAAAATGGTAAATTTAATGAATTATAGTATATTTCACTAGAAGGAAATAGGATAGTTCCAATAAACCATGGTAACAGACAAAGTAAGTATTTGATTATTTTTTTTATATTCATAATACACCTCTTTATTTATTTTATGTTTTTTAGTATAATAATATACGAGGTGTTTTAGATGGCAAGAGAAATTGTTTTAAATACAAAAGATTTATTAGTTATGAACTTAGTAAATTATTTTATTACTGAAGAGAATTATAATCCAATCTTAGTTCATGGAATAGATAATGAAATATGGTTAGAGAATATGAATAGTTCTTATAAAGTAGTTAGAATTATTTCTAATCATATTCATAATAATGAACAATTAAAATTAGATACTTTTAAGCTTGAACAAGTAGTTAGAAAATTAAAAAAGAGTACTTTATCATTTAAGATGAAGGTTTTAAATATTTATACTGATCTAGGTGAGACGGTTAATTTAAACAATAATTTATATGATAGTATTTTTGTCAGTAAAATCTCCGATATTAAAAATCCTTTATTAATTGAAGTATTTCCTAATATTATAGAAAAGACTAAACATAAAGAAAAAGGGATTGATTTATTTGTTAAAATCACTGATAATATTAATAAAATAAGTAGTAAAAAGAATAAGGTATCTGATAAAATATTTGCAAAGAAAAAACCTATTGTTACTTATATAATTATGGGGCTTTGTGTTTTTATTTATGCTTTAATGTTAATTGTTTCAAAAGGCTCAATTAATGGAAAAATTTTATTATTATTTGGAGCAAATCTTGATATTCTAACAAAAGCAGGAGAATATTATCGTTTACTTACTTGTACATTCATTCATCTTGATTTTATTCATATTTTCTTTAATCTGTATGCCTTATATATTATTGGTCCACAGGTGGAGAACTTCTTTGGTAAAACAAAATTCTTATTTATTTATTTAGTAAGTGGAATATCAGGAAGTATTTTATCATTAGCTTTTTCTCCAAATACTATTTCAGCCGGAGCAAGTGGGGCGATCTTTGGATTAATGGGAGCTTTATTATATTTTGGAAATCATTATCGTGGTTATTTAGGTAATGTTATTAAAAGCCAAATAATGCCTATCATTATTTTAAATATCCTTTTAGGCTTCATTCTTACTGGAGTAGATAATGCTGGTCATATTGGAGGCTTAATCGGTGGATTACTTGTTTCAATGGCGATGGGTGTGGAGAGTACTACTAATAAGAGTGATAAAATAAATGGATGGATTATGTTACTTATTTATTTAGGTTTCATTATCTATTTGGGATTTTTAAGGGGTTAAAATGATTATAACTAAAACAAAATTTATTAATTATACTAGATGCCCTAGATATGTAGCTTTAGAAGAAATAAAGAAAAATAAAAAAATTAATAAAGAGATAATAGAGTTAATTAAAAAGGAAGAATATGATCTAAAAGTAAGAGATATTCTATTATCTATGTATGAATTAAATGAAGAAGATGATGAGGTAATTGATTTAATAGATATTGAAAATAGTCAGTTAAAAGCTATGTTAAGGTACTATAAACAAGTTGAAGAATTAGCTACTAAGAGAGTTAATTCTCTTTTTGGTGGTAATATTATTTCTTCAGAAAATACTCAGGATCAAAAATATTTTACTTATGAATTAAATGATAATAATTATATATGTTATTTAGATGTCTATAATGAGACAGAACATGGAGTTAATATTATTGAAACAAAGGCTACCACTAGTAATGGTTATTTAAAGCTAGTATCAGGAGAAAAAGATAATAAATATTCTATTTTTACTCGTAAAGATAATATCTATTATTTAAAGGAAGATATTCCTAATTATGATATCGAAAAAGAAATGAAATTAACTAAGTATAATGAACAAAGAAATAAATTATTAGATCGATATGGTGAATTAGGGAAATATGTTTATGATTTAGCAGTTCAAAGATTTATAATCGAAGGTAGTAAGGAATTAAAGGAAAAGAAAGTAAATTATTATTTAGCAGTTTTAAATCATGAGTATGTTTTTGATGGAACAATGAAAGATAATGAACCAGTCTATTCTGATGATATTGTTGTATTATTTAATTTTAATAAGATAACAGAAGAATATCAAAAAATTATTAAAGATGAAGTAATGTTTTTAGAGGACTATATTAATAAAGAGGACAATAGCCCTGTTAAATTAGGAGAACATTGTTGTTATAAGGGCACTAGTGAGTGTAAATTTTTTAAGGCTATCTGTGGTAAACATATACCTAAAACTAATTCATCATTAACCTATATGAATAATGGGCATGGTTTTAAAGACGAATTTGGGGATAATCATAAAGGTTTAGATTTAATAAATGAGGGTTATTTAAAACTATTAGATATTCCTGAATTATGGATTAGGAATCCTAATCATTTTATCCAAAGAAATGCTGTAGAATTTAATAAAGAATATATAAATAAAGAGAGAATAAAAGAAATGTTAGGATTATTAAAATATCCTTTATATCATTTAGATTTTGAAACATTTAATTGTCCTTTACCTAGATTTAAAGGAGAGAAATGTTATTCCCAATCAGTATTTGAATTTAGTCTTCATATTGAACACTCTAAAGGATTATGTGATAAAGATAAGGATAATTATATCTTTTTAGCCAAAGATTTTAATGATTGTAGGGAAGAACTGGTTAAAAAATTATGTGAATTAATAAAACCAGATGGGACTTTAATTGCTCAAAATGCTTCCTTTGAAAGAAGTAGGATTAAGGAATTATCCGATATATTCCCAGCATATAAAAATGAGTTGTTAAAAATAAGAGAAAATTATTTTGATTTAATTTATTTTTTAAGAGGTAATAAAGCTATCCTAGAAAGTTTAGGTTATGACAAAGAAGAATCAGGTTTAGTTAATTATTATCATAAAGATTTATCAGGAAGTTATAGCATTAAAAAGACATTACCTGTCTTTAGTGATTTATCTTATGCTAATTTAGATGTCCATAATGGAATAGATGCAATTGTAGCATATGCTAACTATCCATATATGAGTAGGGGAGAATTTAATAAAACATATGAGGCATTAAGTGAATATTGTAAACAGGATACTTGGGCCATGGTTGTTATATTAGATGAGTTAAGGAAGAAAATAGGCAATGAGGATGCTTGAAAAAATTGATAAAGAAATCTTTAATTGTTGTAAATGCATTGAACTAGTAGAAAAATTTGGTCATTGTAATACTGTTTCGATAGGAAAAAATAATGAAATATTACTAGTAGGAGAAACTCCCTCTAATAAAGGATGGAGAAAAAGTGGAATTGCCTGGTATGACTGTAATGGTAAATTATTACCATCAGGAATTATTTTGCAGAAATTATTAGATATAATTGAATTGAAATTAGAAGATACTTCCTTTGTTGAGGCTATAAAATGTTATCCTAAAGATAGAAAATATTTGCCTATTTGCCGAAATAATTGTTATGATTATCTTCTCGCCCAAATAAAAGAATTAAATCCAAGAGTAATTTTAACTTTAGGTAGTGAGGCAACAAAATCTATATTAAGAATAAATTTTAAGAGATTTAAGGGAATAGTGGGTAAGCAATTTATATTGGATAATTATAGAATTATTCCTATCTATCATCCTTCTCCAATATCACCTTTGGGATATAAAGGTAATATTGAAATATTTAAGAGTATAAAAAAAATAAAGTAGGTTATTACTTTATTTTTTTATAAATCTATTTAATACTTTTGTTTTAGTAGGATCTTCCTCTAATTCTTCTATAGTTGTATAATTAGTAATTATATTAGCTAGTTCCTCATAAGTAGTATTATTATAGCCGGTATTTAATCTGTCTAATAACAATTTTCTTCTGTTTCCAGAGAAAGAACCAAAAATAAAATCATTTGATTCTTTTAACAAGTACGATGCAAAATATCCTAAGTCTGTATAGGCTATTTCATATTTTTCCTTATAATCAGTAAAGAACAATCTTTCTTTATCTACACCGGAAGCTATAATCCTATCAACTTGTTCATCATAAAAATGTAAGGCCTTTTTGATTCTAATAATTTTAGAATCAAAAACAATTAACTTTTTTAATTCATGATAACTCATAGCTTTTAACTGAGCAATATTTTCTATGTTCTCTAATTGATTAAATTCACCTTTTCTTCCATAGTAAATATTAATATTATTTAGTATTAATACATTTAGTGGTGTGTATACATCAAATTTATTTTTATCCATTTAAACCTCCCATAAGAAAGTATAGCATAATTTTGGCAAAAAACAATATTATAGTAATATTTTATTAGTTAATAAGATTATTTATTTATCAGGAGGCTAGAAAATAAAGTGAAATTATGATAAAATAATATTTACGAAGGTGAAGTATGAGAAGAAGTGAAGTTGATAGAAGTAAATTGGCTCCGATGATGTTACATTATGTAGAATTAAAAGATAAATACGAAGATATTATTATTCTATATCGTTTGGGGGACTTTTATGAAATGTTCTTTGAGGACGCTATTTTGGCATCACATGAATTAGAATTAACATTAACTGGGCGAAGTGCAGGTTTAGAAGAAAGAATTCCCATGTGTGGAGTACCTTATCATGCAGTTGATTCTTATATTGATAAATTAGTAAAAAAAGGTTACAAAGTGGCTATTTGTGAACAAATGGAGGATCCTAAAAATGCTAAAGGAATTGTAAAAAGGGATATTACTGAAGTCATATCTTCTGGAACAGTGACCTCTGCTTCCTCTTTAAACGAAAAAGAAAATAATTACATAGGAAATATTTATGATTATAATTATTGTTATCTGATTAGTTATTCTGATATTACAACTGGGGAATTATATATTGAAGTATTAGAACATAATAACGATAAGCTTCTTAGTGAAATAATATCCTTAGGATTAAAAGAAGTTATTGTTAATGAAAAGGTCAATAAAGAAATAGTCTCAATTTTAAAAAATAATTATCGTTTAACGATAACGATTACTAATTTATTATATGAAGAAACTGATTATGAATATTTGTATAATAATTTAGAAGATATCAGATATATTACTTCTTTAAAACATTTATTACATTATTTAATTATTGAGCAAAAAAGAAATATGAAACATTTACAACCAGCAATAATTAGAAGAAAAGATGAATATTTAAAGATGGATATTCATACTAAAAGAAATCTAGAATTAACGGAATCTTTAAGATTAAAAGAAAGAACTTACTCTTTACTATGGCTTTTGGATAATACGAAAACAGCGATGGGATCTAGGAAATTAAAACACTGGATTGAAAATCCCTTAATCGATAAAGACAAGATTAATCAGAGATATGATATAGTTAGTAAGTTATTGGATGAATTCTTATTATGTGAGGAATTAAGAAATAATTTATATGAAGTATATGATTTAGAAAGATTATGTGGAAGGGTATAGTTAGGGAATGCTAATGCTAAAGATTTATTACAATTAAAAAATTCTATTTCTGTTTTACCAATGATAAAGGAACATTTACAGAAACTTAACTTCTATTTTAAATTAGATACAGTCAAGGATTTATATAGTTTGTTAAATGATTCTATTTATGATAATCCCCCTTTAGGCCTAAAAGAAGGTTATTTAATTAAAGAGGGATATTCACCTGAATTGGATGAACTAAAATTATTAAGAAGTGGTGGTAAAGATTTCATTGCTAAATTTGAACTTGAGGAAAGAGAAAGAACAGGAATTAAAAATCTAAAAGTTGGTTTTAATAAAGTCTTTGGTTATTACATAGAAATAAGTAAGGGTAATTTAAGTCTAATTACTGATGATATGGGTTATATAAGAAAACAAACTTTAGCTAATTGTGAACGATTTATTACTCCTTTACTTAAGGAAAAGGAAGATTTAGTTTTAGGGGCAGAAGAAAAGATTATTAATTTAGAATATGAATTATTTATTGATATTAGAGATAAGGTAAAAGATTATATTAATAAATTACAAGTCATTTCTAAAGTAATAAGTGAAATAGATGTCTTACAAAGTTTTGCTTTAGTTACTGAAAAATATAATTATGTAAGACCTAATATCATTAATAAAAAAGAACTTCATATTATTAATTCTAGACATCCTGTTGTGGAGAAAGTATTATCCACTGAATATGTTGAAAATGATATTATTATGGAGGATAATAAAACTATTTTATTAATTACGGGGCCTAATATGGCTGGTAAATCTACTTATATGAGACAATTAGGAATAATTGTTATTATGGCCCAGATTGGTTGTTTTGTTCCAGCAAAGGAAGCTAATATTCCTCTTTTTGATCAAATATTTACTAGAATTGGGGCCTCTGATGATTTAGTTAGTGGGGAATCTACTTTTATGGTAGAGATGATTGAAGCTTCTAATGCTATTAAAAATGCTACAGGACATAGTTTAATTTTATTTGATGAGCTAGGAAGGGGAACTGCTACTTTTGATGGAATGAGTTTAGCCCAAGCTATTTTAGAATATATTCATGATAAGATCGGATGCCTTACTTTGTTTTCAACTCATTATCATGAACTAACTGATTTAGAAAAGACCTTATCACAGTTAATTAATAGGCATGTTGCAGCGGTTGAAGAAGAAGGACAAATTATTTTCTTACATAAAGTTAAAGAGGGATCGGTTGATAAAAGTTATGGAATTAATGTTGCTAAATTAGCAGGTTTACCAGATCAAGTTATTGATAGAGCTAGTCATATTTTAAGAATATATGAAAAAAAAGAAAATGAACGAGATATTATTGTACAAACAACTTTACCTTTAGATTTCAAAGAAAATAATAGCGAAGTAGAAGATATGTTAAAAAATACCAATATTTTAGAGTTAACACCTTTACAAGCCTTAAATCTACTTAATGAATTAAGGGAAAAGGTGTCAAAATAACATACAAATTTTAATTTTATTGACTAATTAACTAAATATATATATAATAATTATAAGGATGGTGAAGCAGATGAAGAGAATAAACATATTTATCTTTTTAACATTAACTCTATGTTTTATTTTTATACCGTTTACTAAAGTAAATGCCTCTGCTGAAACATTACAAGATTTATATGATGAATTAGCGAATTTAAAAGAGAAGAAAGCTGCCGCGGAGGGTAATAAAAAATTAACTAATGCTCAAATTGCAGTCTTAAGAACAGAAATAAATAATACAACATCATTAATTGAACAAACTAAAAAAGATATTAAAGTGGCATCTAATGAAATTGAGGAATCTAAAAAAAAGATAGCAGAAAAAACTGAGGAAACGAAAGAATTACTTAGATTTTTACAAACTTCAAGTGGTGAAAATATTTACTTAGAATATCTATTTGAAGCTGAAGATTATACTGATTTTATTTATCGTTTTTCAGTTGTTAATCAGTTATCTGAGTATAATAATAATTTAATGAATGAATTAGAAACATTGGTTAATGAATTAGAAGCCAAAAAGATAGAATTAGCAAACAAACAAAAAGCTTTAGAAGAACAACAGAGTAGATTAAGTGGTAAGTTATTAACTCTAAGAGCTAATTTAGCTAATTTAGAATCAGAAGGATTATCCCTTGATGAAGAGATAGAAGCAAAACAAATGGATATCGATTATTATGAATCACAGGGATGTGGTTTAAATCAACCATTTAGTTATTGTGTAGCTAATCCATATGCCTCAGGCTGGAATTTGCCATTTATTGGAGGTTTCTATGTCTCAAGTGAATATGGCTGGAGATCATATTATATTAATGGTGTAATAAAAACAGATTTTCATCGTGGAATGGATATTGGGATGAATGAATGGACCCCTATCTATGCTGCTGCAACAGGAAGGGTAGCTTATATTGCTCATCGTGGCAGTTGTGGCGGTAATATGATATATATTTATCATACAGTTGGTGGTAAAAAATATACTACTGTCTATATGCATTTAGTATCTATAAATACAACGGAAGGTGCAATAGTTACACCTAATACAATTATAGGTTATAGTGGTGGTGGTGCTAGTACATGGTGGGATTATTGTTCAACTGGAGGTCATTTACATTTCCAAGTAGCTAATGGTAATAGTGTAAGCGCTGTAAATGCTTATAGTTTTAATCCGCGAGACTTGGGAGTATTTGGTTATAGTGGTTATATAAGAAGATAAGAAAAGGACACAAGTCCTTTTTTAAGGAGATGATTATATGGATGGGCTTACTGTTCAGGAAGTAGAATATAGAATAGATAATAATCTAGTAAATAACAAGAATATTAAATATTCTAGAAGTATTAAACAAATATTTCTGTCTAATATTTTTACTATATTTAATATTATAAATACCAGTTTATTAATATTAGTCCTAACGACAGGATCATTACAGAATACTTTATTTATAGGTAATGTTATTTTTAATACTGCCATTGCAATTTATCAAGAAATAAAGGCTAAAACCATTATGGATAAATTAACTATCTCTAATCAACAAAAGGTAAAAGTAAAGAGGGAAGGACGGGTAGTAGAAATAACTCCAGAAGAAATAGTTTTAGATGATATATTAGTTCTATCTTCTGGTGATGATGTTTTAGTGGATTCCAAAGTTATTGCGAGTTCTCTTTGTGAGGTTGATGAATCAGTCATTACGGGAGAGAGTAACGGGGTCATAAAAAAAGAAGATGATGAATTAATCTCGGGAACAGTTATTATTTCTGGTAGTTGTCTTGCCAGGGTAATGTCTGTTGGTAGTGATAATTATGCTAGTAATTTGATTGAAAAGGCCAATGTTATTAGAGATAATTCTTCTTATCTTAAACAAGTTATTAATAAAATTTTAAAAATTATTACTTTTTGTATAGTTCCCACAACAATCTTATTGTTTATTTCCCAATACTTTTTATCTAATCAATCATATAAAGAAGCAATTTTGTCGATAGTTGCGGGAGTCATCGGAATGATACCAAGTGGTTTGGTTCTTCTTACTTCACTAGCTTTAACTGTTGGGGTTATTAGAATTGCTAAGAAAAAAGTTATCGTTCAAAGATTACATGGTATTGAGGTACTATCTTGTGTTGATGTGTTATGTTTAGATAAAACAGGAACTATTACTGATGGTAGTATGGAGGTAATAGAGGTTGTTAATGTTTATAAAGATTATGATATTGGACAAATAATTAGTAATATGATATTTGAAGATAGTTTAAATGCTACTGATATGGCCTTAAAAAATTATTTTAAGGAACCTAAAACTTATGAAGTAAAGGAAAGGATAGCCTTTTCTTCTCTTCGAAAATATAGTTTGGTTAGTTTTAAGGATCATAATACTTTTGCCCTTGGTGCATTAGAATATATAACTAAAGAAAAAATTACCAAATATGATAGTTATTTACTTAAATATATTAACGGGGGATACCGTATTATAACATTAGTCCATTCTCTAACAAAAGAATTAACTAATGCTAAGGTAATTGGGTTTGTTATTTTAAGAGATAATATTAGAAAAAATGCCAAGGAAACTTTAGAATATTTTAAAGAGCAAGAAGTTGAACTAAAAATTATTTCAGGGGATAATCCCCTTACTGTATCTAATATAATGCGTCAGTTAAAATTTGATAATTATGATAAATATATTGAAGGTTCAGAATTGCCAGAGGATTATAATATGCTAATAGAAACTGTTAAAAAATATAGCATCTTTGGAAGAACAACCCCTTATCAAAAACAACAGATTGTTAAGGCTTTAAAACAAACAAATACAGTTGGTATGATTGGAGATGGGGTTAATGATATTTTAGCCCTAAAAGAAGCTAATTGTGGAATAGCATTAGCTTCTGGGATAAGTGCTGCAAGAAGTGTTTCAGAAGTTGTATTAACAACATCTGATTTTGGAGTACTTCCAAGTATTGTTAATGAAGGAAGAAGAGTAGTTAATAATATTGAAAGAGTAGCTAGTTTATATCTTATTAAAACGACATATTCTTTTATTCTATCTTTATTATCAATTGTATTATCACATGAATATCCTTTTTATCCTGTTCAATTATCTTTAATCTCTGCAACTTGTGTTGGTATTCCTTCTTTTGTTTTAGCAATTGAACCTAATAAAAATAAAGTAAAACCAGGTTTTATTCGTAAGGTATTTAGAAATGCTTTACCAAGTGGATTATGTGTTTTCTTCAATATTTTTCTTATTATAATGTTCTGTAGTATCTTTGGAAAAGATTTTGAGAATTATCGTTTAGTAATTGTAGCCATTACGGGTCTTATTAATTTAAGATTATTATATAATGTTTGTAAACCATTAAGTCTAGTTAGGAGGATTTTAGTTATCACTTGTGCTATTTTATTCTTTTCACTATTATTCTTACTACCTAATTTCTTCTTGGTACCTAAGATTAGTATAGGTTTTATTATCTTCTTTATTCTTTTAGCATATATGGATATATATGTAATTGAATTCTTGGAAGACATTTATGATAAAATATTTGTTAAAACGAAGGGGAAATAATATGAAGAAAATTAATTTTGGAAGGATTATTTGGGTAATTGGTATTTTTGCTTTTCTTTTGATTATTCTGTATTTAGTTGTTCAATATAAAGTAAAATATGAATGGAGAAAACCAACCCAATATTTATATTTTTATGATTGTAGTGAAGAAGATAATATTAATATTTTATGCACAACAACTAATGAAGATAATGTTGTTAACTTAGATAAGATTTATTCGAAATATAAATGCCAAAATGATATATGTCCTATCTTTGATAGGGTAATTGATGGAGGTAACCATTTATCAACTCTTATTTATAGTAATAATAAAATTCTTTATAATTATCAATCAGGTAATATTTTGTCTACCTCTTATCAAGATTATTATCCAATGTATAATAATAATACTTTAGTTAATCTGTTAGTTATTGATAAGGATGACTTAAAAGGATTAACTGATCTTGATTTAAATATTGTATTAGATATTTCTTATCAAGAACTTGGAAATATTAATGAAAATGTTTTAACAAAATATAGTTATAGTGAAGATTATTTAGTAGCTAAAAGAGATGATAAATGGGGAACAATAAAATTGTCTGATTATAATATTAGAGACCCTTTTATTTATAATACATTAGAGGATTTATTAAAGGCAAATATTAATATAAAATAAAAGATTCTAGGTTTTAACCCTAGAATCTTATTCTTTATATAATTCTTTATTTAATAGTTCAATATTATTATTCATAATAGTTAAATAATTTTCATTGGAATTAGTTATTCCACCATCAATACTTTTCATTGAATTTATAGTTAAAAGAGTAATCCCATAATCATTAATTAATGTATTAATTGTCTCGTTACTAGTGGTATTAAATGAATAAACATATTTAATTTGATTAGTCGTAATTAATTTCTTAACTTCATTAATAGTTGTTTGATTTAAATCTTCTGTTTCTTCTAAAGAAATAACATCCAAGCCATATTTTTCAAGAAGTTTAAGAGAATTGTTATCAGTTATAATAGTTTTATAATTAGCATTATTAACAGTTTCCTTTAATAGAGCATCTAGTTTTGATAAATCATATTTTAAATCCTCATAATTTTGATCTATTTCTTCTAATAGATAAGGATTAGTTACATATTCATATAAGCCATCTTTAACATTTTGGGCCATCATAAGATAATTATAGGCATTCAACCATAATTCCTCAATTGAATAGGTATAACCCATTCCCAATGAGACATCAATAATTCTTATATTTTTATTTTTGTTAACCATTTTAACAGCATAATCTCTATCTTTGTCTAAACTATTAAAAACAAATAAATCACATTTACTATATTCCTCAATTTTTTTATCTGATAATTCAAATTCATCAACATTTACTCCATTTGGATAAATACTATAAATATTAGAATTATCTCCATAAAGATAATCTAATAAATAATTAATAGGATATAAGGTTGTATAAATGTCGATGTTTTCCATCGTATCTCTTTTAAAGAAACAACCACTTAATAATAAAGGACAGACAATTAAAAGAACACCCATTTTTATTTTTTTCATTTTACTTCCTTTCGTTGGTACAGGATCATAGCCAAAAGTTCCCCAAGGATTACATTTCAAAATTCTCTTTATTGATAAATAAGTTCCTTTTAAACTTCCATACTTGTTGATAGCTTCAATTGAGTAGTTAGAGCAAGTAGGAAGGTGACGACAACATTTATGAAATTCGCCGGGCATACTTTGATAAAATTTTATTAGTTTAATTAAAATATGTTTCATCCAAATCACATATAATATTTTACATTATTTTTTTGTTTTTGTAAACATAATAGCAAAAATATACGTTATCTATTTAAAAAGTGATATAATAAACCAAAGGAAGGAAGAATTATGAAGATATTTAATAGATTAGATATAAAACCTACCAATATTAATTTATATTATATGGCTTTTACACACTCATCATACAGTAATGAAAATCCATCCTTTACTAGTTATGAAAGACTAGAGTTTTTGGGGGATGCTGTTTTAGAATTAATAATTAGTGAATATCTTTATAAAGAAAGGCATCTAGAGGAAGGTATTATGACTAAAATGCGTGCAACTTATGTTTGTGAAGCAGCTTTATCAACATATGCGAGAGATTTAAAATTTGAAGAAGATATTAAACTGGGAAGTGGAGAGGTAGAAGCTAATAATACTATTTTAGCGGATGTTTTTGAAGCTTTTACTGGAGCCTTATATTTAGACCAAGGCTTTGAATATACCAAAAAAATTATCTTGGATATTATGATTAAATATATTGATAAAAAAATTGATTTTTTACAGGATTATAAATCTAAGTTACAAGAGTTAGTTCAAACAGAAAGAAAATCAGTCGTTTATGAAGTAATTAAAGAAAAGGGACCTTCCCATAATAAAAAGTTTACAATCGCAGTCAAAGTAAATAATATTGTTTTAGGAAGAGGAACTGGTAGTAGCAAAAAAAATGCTGAGCAAGAAGCCGCTAAAGCAGCTTTAAGTAAGAGAGCAAAATAAGAACTTATTTTAAAAGAATAGGTTTTTTAATAGAAAAAAATTCTTTAAAAATATAAAAATATATGTTATATTTAAGATGAGGTAGATTATATGAAAAAGACACTAACTAAAATTGACAAACCATTATTTATCGTTTCAATAGTATTTTTAGTTTTTGGGTTGATTATGATTTTATCTGCTTCTTCAATGGAATCATATATGCGTTATGGCTCTAGCCCCTATTACTATTTTATTAAGCAATTAGCATTTAGTATTGTTGCAATTATTGCATTTTTTATAGTGATAAAATTCCCCACTAGGAATTATAAATCTTTATATAATATGATAATGATAATAATAATCGCATTATTACTTGGATTAACCGTTTATGGTTATGTTTCAAACAATGCTAAAAGTTGGTTTAATTTAGGATTTGCTTCAATACAACCTTCAGAACTTGCTAAGATTGCTGTGATTATATATATGGCTATGTATTATGATAATCATAAAAATGGTCTTGATAATCAATGGACTATAATTAAACCTTTGTTTTTAATACCCATCCTTTTTCTACTGGTTGCTATTCAACCTGATGCTGGGACTGCCTGTATTATTGCTTTACTTATTTTATTTGTTTTCTATAGCGTTCCAATTGAAAAAAAATACCGAATGATTATAAATCGTATTTTGTATGGAGCTGTAGCGGTAGTTGCCGTTGTTCTTATAACCACAAGAGGGGCCTTTCTAACTAAATATCAATTGGAAAGATTTAATTTTTTTAATCCTTGTGAGAGATATAAAGAAGATTCTGGTTATCAATTATGTAATAGTTTTATTGCCTTCAAAAATGGTAGCTTAACCGGGCAGGGAATTGGTCAATCTACCCAAAAATACTTATATTTACCAGAGGCATATACTGATTTCATTTTCCCTATTATTGTTGAAGAATGGGGATTAATAATTGGAATAGTAATTATATTTGGATATGTATTTATTTTATATAAAATTAGAAAAATAGCAAAAAATGCTAACAATTTACATAATTCTTTACTTGCTTATGGGGTATTTGTTTATATCTTTTTACACATTGCAATTAATCTAATTGGAGTTATGGGGCTTGGACCTTTAACAGGTGTTCCGCTTCCTTTCTTATCTTATGGGGGATCATATTCTCTATCCTTGTTTATAGGATTAGGATTGGTTCAAAGGGTAGAAATTGAAACAAAAATGGAGAAAATTACCAAAAACACCTATTAATTTCTGGTAATATTTCCCATAATATAGTTATAATAGGAAGTTAAACGGTAGTATGGAGAAATTTTAAAAAAATTATTTATGAAGTTTTGATATATATGTCAGAACTTTTTTAATATATAATAAAAAGGTTAGATAAAAATACTATACGGTGTAAAATAAATTATTATAAAATGAGGTTAAATTCTTGACTTAATTTTAACAATCTAGTAAAATTATATAATAGAGGTGGTTGTCTGTGATAAAGTATACTAGTAGGGAAATAAGTAAGTTGGTTAAGCAATATGAAATGTTTGCTAGCAGCTTAAATTTCATTTCTGAAAATCATGAAAAAGAACAGATTTGTTCTCAGATGACTAAAATAAAGCAAGAAATTATTGATTCTACTAATGAAATATATGAAGAAGAATATGCTATTTTAAATAATAATGATACTCTTTTACTAGAGGACGAAAAAGATAGATTACAAAAATTATTAGAACTAATAAAAGAAAGAAAAAAATATTTGCAAACGGAAATTAATGATCATCAAGATAGAACAGATATTAGTATTAATTATCCTTTTATTTTAGGAGAAGATAAACTTGTTGAATATAAAAAAAGGATTAATATTGTTGAAAAATATCAATCAAATAAATTAAGGATAACCAAATTAAATCAAGAGGTAAATGTTTTAGATAAAAAGATAACAGAAATAATAAATAAAATAAAATATAATAATAGTCTTAATGATAAATTAGAAAAAGAGATGATTAGTTTCCTCGATAAAAGTTTTAAGGATTTAAATCTATATATCTTAAAAGAAAAAGAGAATGAGATTATATCAATTTATAATCAATTAGAATTTGCATATAAAACCGCGAAAGAAAATATGAAATTAGCAAAAGAGAAAAAAGATGATAAATTTATTATTGAGTGTGATAATAGTCTATCACAAGTATCAATAGAATATGGTAAATATCGTGAACAAAAACTAATGCTTGATTTAATGTCAATTTTTGAAAGAGAAGTTACCGATTATGAGGAACTTAAAGAAAAAAGGAAGAAAATTGATTTAATTTTAGAGGAACTAAAGGGAACAGAATTATATAATTTAGTTAATGAGGAACTTAATAAGCAATATAATACAATTAAAATAGAAGAGCAGGATATTAAGACATATAGGAATTTGGCTAAAGAAAAAGAAGTAAGGATTAATGAATTATATCAATTGGAAACTGAAAATAATAGCTCGGAATATACACAATTATTGAAGCCTCTTTTAGAAAATGAAAAGAAAAATCAAGAAAAGGTTTTAGCGGAACAAAAAAAATTGGAATATGAAGAAAGACAAAGAAAATTATTTGAAGAAAAGAAAACTGAAGCAGAGAGACTAAAAAGACAGATATTAATAGATGAAGCTAGAAAAAAAGAACAAGAAAAGAGGACAAAAGAATTATTAGAACAACAAAAAAATTCGGTTATAAATAGTCCAAAAATAAACTTTGAGGTACCAAAAGAAATTGTTAGGGAAAATCCAGTTGTTATAGATGATATAAAACCTTTAATGGTAGCTAGAGAAGGAGCAATTCCAGTTATAAAAAATGTTAATTTAGAACCACAGATAATAGAAGAGGTTATTCCTCGTGGGAATGATATTAAGGAAGAGGAAAATATTTTCCCAGAATTTAAGGAAGAAGAAATTGTTTTCCCAAAAGAGGATAATAAAAAACCAGTTTTAGAGGGTAATACTAACTTAAGATATAAGGGTTGGTTTAATTAAAAGTATTGCTAAAATAATAAAGATATTATATAATGTAAAATAGAGAGGTGAAAGAATGATAAAACACGATAATTATAATCCTATACAGAATATTAGCCATTTAACTTATCAAGTTTTAAAGGATAGATTAAGATTAGGAATTGATCTTTCAGACAAAGATAAAATAATTGCTCAATTTGAAGAAATCACCAAAAATATTGATGAACAAGCCCAGGAAGAATATAATAGTAAATTAGATGATTTATTTGAGACAGTAACAACTCTAGAGGAAGAAAAGGAAAGATTAGCAAAACTTATTAGATTTATAAATGATAGAATTCAAGCAAGAGAAAAAATACTTGTTAATTATAAAGAAGCTACTGGTAAGGATTTAATAGGCTTAAGACCTATTAATTATGCTTTAGAGGTTAAATCATATCAAGAGAGATTAGAAAATATTGAAAAATATTTGGATAACACTAAAAGAATAGCAGAAACAGAGTCAGATATTAAAGTTATTACTGAAGATTTAGAGAGAGAAAGAGAAACAAAACAACAAAATGAGTTAAAGAATCAAAGATTAGAAGATGAACTAAAAAATGCTTTCCTTGAGTCTATAAGTGGAATAGAGGTTGTAAATGAAATTAGGGAAATCAAGTTAATTAGTTATCTTGAAAGTTTAAACTTGTCTTCTGATATATCTGATGAATTATTTAAATTATCTGAAAAAATTAAAAAATTAGAAAATGATTATAATGTCTATGAATTGTCATTCTTGACTCTAAAAAGGGTCGGAGCCTTAGATAACGAACAAGAATTAATCGGGGGATTACAAACAATTGGAGAAGAATTATACTTTCACAAAGAACAAGAATATATGCTTAATTTATATAAATTAATATCAAATAAAGAATCAGAATATTCTGGTATCTTTGAAAAAAGAGAAGCAATGGATGCTATTTTTAAAGAAAGAAATATTCTTCGTAATAAATTAACTATTAATAGTATTGATGTTCTTGAACCTTTCCGTATTTTATTACAAAATCAAATGGTTGAAATAGTTAATCAAAGACAAAATGTTGAGATAATAGATAGATTAGTAGAAAAGAAAATGATGAAAGAAGAAAAATTATCTAGATTGAAAGAAGATAATTCCCGTGTTGAAATATTATCTTTACTTAGGGAATTTTGTCTAATACCAATGGTTGAGGAAGAAAAAACTGAAGTACCTGTTGAAAAATTTACAATTAATGATTTAGCAGCTAATATTCCATCAAATCAAATTAAAGATATTGAACCTGGAATATTGGATAATTTAATTGAAAAAAAAGCTATAAACGTTATGCAAGTAGTGGGAGATAAATTAGGAGTAGGCCCTAAAAAAGAAGTTCCGGAGCCAAACAAATATATTCCAGATACTTCTTCAATGACATTTAATTTACCTGACGTAGATTTACCTGTACGGGAAGAAACTATAGCACCTCTTAATAATAATTTAGAAGTATCAACTGATAAACCTGATCCTCTATTGGTATTACCTACTGAAAATGTGGTGAAGGAAGAAGTCGTTAATAATAAAGAAGGGGTTGTTAATAATTCGGCATTTTTGGATGCGATAAAAGAATTTAAAGAAGAAATAACCAATAATGAAAATGCTTTTCCTAATTTAGATAAAAAAGAACCTGAGAATAATATAATGCCAGAAACATCTTTTTGGCAAAGTAATCTAAATTATGATATCCCTGAAGCTGGATTAGATAACTCGATGGAATTTCCCGAAATAGGACCAGTTACTAAGAATGAGGAAAGGGTGTCTGATAACCCTTTGGCTCCTGAATTATCACCTGCTAATAATGAAATGCCAACTATACCTACTAATGATTTACCAAAGGAGAATCCTGAACCTAAGGTTGAACAGGTTGTAACCAATAGTATGACACCAAACATTCCAATTGTTAAGCAATCAAATTCAGCATTGGATAATCTATCATCCTTTAGTTTAGGAGGCCAAACTATAGCAATTCCTACGATAAGTCAACCTGCAGATACTGCAGGGGGAGGAGAATCTCTTTCTCCTAATGAAGCCTATGTTCGAGTATTAAATAGGTCAGCATAAGGAGGGTATTATGAAATTAGAAATAAATAAAATTATTACTTTAGGTAATGACGAAGAATATTTAATCATAGAATCGGTTACTAAAAACGATAAAGAATATTATTATGTTGCAGAAGTAAATGGGGATAAAACGAATATTAAGGATAATTATAAAATAATTACGACTTATTTTGATAAAGAAAATACCTTTATTGAAGAGATAACTGGAGAAAATAATTTAAAGGAAATATTACCATTATTTATTGAAAAAATGGGGAAATAGACTAGTTCTATTTCTTTTTTTATTATTATTTGATATAATTATATTGAAAAAAAGGTGATAAGATGAAGAAAATTGTTGTTTTAGGTGGTGGAACAGGAATATCAGTTCTACTTAGAGGATTAAAATTATTTCCTCTAGATATAACGGCGGTTGTTTCGGTAGCGGATGATGGTTCTTCAACAGGTATATTAAGAAAGGAATTTGATATTCCTGCAGTTGGAGATCTCCGTAATGTTTTAGTGGCTTTATCGGAAGTTGAACCTTTAGTGGAACAATTACTTCAATATCGTTTTAAAACTAATAGTTATTTGAATAATCATGCCATGGGTAATTTACTTTTGGTAGCATTATTTAATATAACGGGTAATTTAACAGAATCATTGCAATCTTTGAGCAAAATATTAAATATAAAAGGACGAGTTTTACCTTTTTCTGAAGATAAAGCAATCTTATTAGCTCATACAAAAGATGGGGGAGTCATCGAAGGAGAAAGTAATATTACGAAAGCCGGGAAAGAAATAGATTATATTGAATATAAAAATAGAGTAACAGCGACTAAGGAAGTAGTCGAGGCAATTATTAATGCTGATTTAATTATCTTAGGTATTGGTAGTTTATATACTAGTATTATTCCTAATTTGTTGGATGATAATGTTAAGAAAGCATTAATTAATTCAAAAGCTAAAAAGATGTATGTATGTAATATTATGACTGAACATGGTGAAACGGATAATTTTAAGGTAAGCGATTGTATTAAAAGTATTAATAAATATGTTGGAGAAAACTTTATTGATGTGGTGGTAGCTAATTCCAAATATATTGATGCTGAAATTCAAGAATTATATTTAAAAGAACAAAGCACTCCAATCCTAATTGATGAAGATAAATTAAAAGAAATGAATGTCGAACTAATCTCTGAAAACTTATCCTTAATTATTAACAACCAGGTAAGACACGATCATTTGAAGACGGCTTTAACAATATTTACTTATTTGACAAAGGGTAACTAATATGACGTTTTCAACGACAATTAAGGATGAGGTAACTAGATTAGGGTGTAGTAAATTAGAATATATTTCTGAGTTATCAGCGGTTGTTAGAAATAATGCTGATTTAACCAAAGGATTTAGAATAAATATAGAAAATAATGCTGTAGCAAGAAGAATATTTAAATTATTTAAGAGTATTTACAATATTGGTCCCATAATTACAGTTAGGAAAAAATATAATTTTAATAAATCTTTAAGTTATATTTTAGAGATAAAGACTTCTAAGGAAGATATATTAAGTGATTTATCAATAATGGATAATAATCAATATTTAAATATTCCAAAAGAATATATTATTTCTGATGAGGAATTAACAAAGAGTTATTTGAGAGGATTATTTATTGCTTGTGGCAGTGTTAATGATCCAAAGAAATCTAGATATCATTTAGAATTTTTAGTTGATAACTTTGAGTATGCTAATTTTATTAATAAAATTTTGAATAATTTTTCTCTTAATAGTAGAATTATAAAAAGAGAGAGAAACTATATGGTATATATAAAGGAAGCTGAGAAAATATCAGATTTTTTAAGAATAATAAAGGCTTATAATGCTGTCATGTATTTTGAAGATATTAGGATATATAGAGATCATAAAAATATGACTAATAGATTAAATAATTGCGAGCAAGCTAATGTTGATAAGATATTTTTTACTTCCAATAATCAAATTAAAGAAATAGAAAAATTACAGAGTCTAGATATGATTGATTTATTAGATAATAAATTAAAAGTTGTTACCCTATATCGTTTAAAATATCCTGAATCTTCATTACAAGAATTAAGTGAGATAATATCACTAGAAACAGGTAATAAAATTACTAAATCGGGATTAAATCATCGTTTTCGTAAAATAAAAGAAATTGTTGCTAGAATTGAGGAGAAAGAAAATGAGAAAACCAATAATTATAGAGGATAAAAATAATCCAAGGAAGAGAAGAAGATTAATTGAAAATAAATTTATTGAATGGATATTATACATAATTATTTATGCATTAGTTTTAATAGGTGTTTCAGTTATTTTTAAGTCATTATATATTAATTTAGAATATTATGGTCTATATGCTTTATTAGCTGCGATTATTATCTATCTTTTAAATCAAACTATTAAACCAGTGTTATTCTATTTAACATTACCTTTAACAGCATTAAGTATGGGCTTATTTTATCCAATTATTAATGTTTTTATCTTATATTTAACTGGTTTCATTCTAGGTGATAATTTTAACATCCGTGGATTAATTATTCCATTTTTCATAGCAATTCTTATTTCAATTTTGAATCTTATTTTAGAAGGATTAATAATTAAACCAATAGTAAAAAGAAAGGGATAGGAAATGAATAATATTTTGTTAAGTATCGGGGGAATTAATATTTATTGGTATTCTGCTTTAATAATTATAGCTATTATAATTGGGATATGTATTGTAAACAGAGAAATAAAAAGATCTGATATCAATAAGTCATTTATTTTTGATTTAATTTTTTATTTGATTCCTGTTGCTATAATTGGAGGAAGAATTTATTATGTTATTTTTAATTTTTCTGCATTTGAAAACGATTTGTTAGAAATATTTCGTATTTGGCATGGGGGATTAGCTATCTATGGCTCTATTATTGCTAGTATTATCTTTATTCTATATTATTGCCATAGAAGAGAACAACCAATTATGCCAATCTTAGATGTTTTGGTTGGCCCTTTAATTTTAGGACAGGCAATTGGTCGTTGGGGTAATTTCTTTAATCAGGAAGCCTATGGCTCTGTTACAACTCTGGCTTTTTTACAGAAATTAAAAATACCTAACTTTATAACTCAAGGGATGTATATTGATGGAGTTTATTATCATCCGACTTTTCTTTATGAATCATTATGGTGTTTACTTGGATTTATTCTTTTGTACATAATAAGAAGACGATATTGGAGTAAAAAAGGAACTGTAACTTCTGTTTATTTTATTTGGTATGGAATTGGGAGATTTTTTATAGAATCCTTAAGAATGGATAGTTTATATTTAGGTAAAATAAGGATAAGTCAGGTAGTGTCAATTATTTTGGTAGTACTTGGAATCGTTGGATTAATTATCAATATAATAAAAATTAGAAAAGAGGCAAGAGCAAATGTTAAGTTATGATGTTGTCATTATTGGTTCTGGAATAGCGGGAATGACCGCGGCAATATACTTAAAAAGAGCGGGCTTAAATATTTTAGTTATTGAACAGGATGCTCCGGGAGGGCAGATGAATAGATCCCCTAATATTGAAAACTATCCTGGTTTTAAATCTATTGATGGGCCAACTTTATCTTATAATATTTATAATCAAGTTACAGATTTAGATTGTGAATATTTATTTGATAAAGTAAAGGGAGTTAATTTTGATGATAAAATAATTAATACTTCAAAGAAAGAAATAAAATATAACTATTTAATTATAGCTACTGGTAGAAGCCCAAGAAAATTAAATTTACCAGAAGAAGAGAAATTAATAGGCAGGGGTATTAGTTATTGTGCATTATGCGATGGGAACCTATATAAAAATAAAGATATTGTAGTTGTTGGAGGGGGTAATTCAGCTTTAGAAGAGGCCCTTTACTTATCGTATATTTGTAAAAGTGTTACTCTAATTCATCGAAGAGATGAATTTACTGCTGAACAAGAAACAATAGATGAGGTTAAAGATAACCAGAATATAAAGGTTATTTATAATGTTAGATTAGTTGATTATGAAATTAAGGATAATAAGATAGATAGTGTAATTTTGGATACAAAAGAGAAAGTAAAAACTGATGGTATTTTTGTATCGATTGGGTATATTCCTAATAGTGAAATATTTGATTTGGAAAAAGAAAATGGTTATATTATAACTAAAGATGACTATGTGACTTCCAATAAATATGTTTATGCTTGTGGTGATATTATTAAAAAGAATTTTTATCAAATAACTACTGCGATTGGAGAGGCAACTACAGCAGCAGCCTCAATAATTAAGAAATTAAAATAAAAATAAGAGAAAAGATAATAAATATCTTTCTTTTTTAATGATTATTTGTTATAATTGTAATGAGAATAGGGAAGTATAGGTGATGCTATGAATAATAAGGGGCAAGCACTTGTAGAATTTGTTTTAATTCTGCCTATTTTTCTGATGATTATGTTTATAATTGTCGATTTTGGAATGATTTTTAACGCAAAGAGCAGTTTAGAAAACGATAGTAGTGATATTGTTAATTTATTTAAAAATGGAGAAGAATTAACTAGTATCAAGAATTTATATCCAAAATTAGATATCAATATTGTTTCTGAAGGTAACTACTATAAGATAACGATTGCTAGTGATGTAGATTTAATAACTCCAGGGATGAATGTTTTTATGGAGGATCCCTTTCCTATTGAAGTAGAGAGAATTATTCCTTATGCTTAAATTAAATAATAAAGGTCAAACCTTGGTTATGTTTGTTGCTTTAATGCCACTTTTCATTTTTATTATGATTCTAGTTATTGATATAGGTGGCATTATCTTATCTAAACAAGAACTAAATGATATTAATTATATGGTTATTGATTATGGACTAGATAGTAATAGTAATGAAAGCGAATTAATTGAATTGTTAACATTAAATACTACTGATATGAGTAATATTGCTGTTGATATTCAGTCTGGAGTAATAAAAGTTACTACTAGAAAAGAAGTAAAAGGTTTAATTGGTAATACTTTTAATTTTAAGATGTATGAAGTAGTATCAAGTTATGAGGGAAGAATAATTAATAATAGAAAAGAAATAGAAAGGGTTAGATAACATGGCTCTTGAAGGTAAAGTAATTTGTATTTCATCGGTAAAAGGTGGTGTTGGTAAAACAACGATCACTTTATGCCTTGCAGGAATTTATTATCAGATGAAGAAAAAAGTTTTGTTAGTGGACTTAGATCTTTTTAGTGGGGGAATAGGGGTATCTCTAGATACTAAAAATAAAAAAGATGTCTTTATGCTGGTAGATAGTATTAGTAACAATAGATTTACTCAGATAAGTGATTATGTTGCTCACTATAATAATGGTATAGATGTTTTAACGTGCCCCAAAGATCCAAGACAAGCAATGAAAGTAGATGGAAAATATCTTCCAGTAATATTTGATTTAGCCAAAAGAGAATATGATGTTATCTTGGTAGATACTAATCATATTTTAGATGAAATAAACCTCTTTGTTATTGATAATTCTTATATGAGTGCTTTTATTGTTACCAATGATTTAGTGGATTTAAAAAATATGAAAAATATTGTTAGTATCTTTCAAGATGCTGATAAGGATAACTATGTAGTAGTTTTAAATAATTCTCGTGATACTGGTAAAGATTACTTATCATTATTTGATATTAAGAATATGATTAAAACTAATATTGATTACACAATAAGTAAAAATTTCTATATAAAAAATATTGATAAATATACCTTAAAAGGGGATATCTTAACTCTTAATAAGAATATTACACGTTTTCATAGCGGTGATATAAATCATCTTAAAAAGCTGGCTGAGGATTTGATTTCTGATTCTAATAAGGAAAAGGAGGTATCTAATGGCTAAGCAAAGTTTAATTGAGGTTTTCGATGTAAAACCTAAAAGTTATATTACTGAAATTAGAAAAGATTATGATATTTTCCCTGATAAAAAATTATTGGAAAAATTAAGAAGTAAAATTATTCAGGATTTAATTGATAATAATATCCCTAAAGATAAGTTATTAGAGCAATATATAAATGATGAGATAGATGAGAATCTAGAGGGTTATGATTTAGGCCCATTAGAAAGAAATCATATCTTTAATCTAATTCAAAATGAAATTAATGGTTATGGACCAATCACTGAATTATTAAAAGATGATACAATTACAGAAATTATGGTTAATGGTATTGATCAGGTTTATGTGGAAATGGATGGTAAAATTGTTAAGGATGAAACGGTATCATTCATTAATGATATGCATATCGTTAGAACGATTCAGAGGATAGTTCAACCACTAGGAAGAACAATTGATGCTGCTAATCCGATGGTTGATGCCAGATTACGTGATGGTTCTAGATTAAATGCAATTATTCCTCCTTTATCATTTAGAGGGCCGGTTTTAACTATAAGAAAATTTACTAAAGACCTAGATGATATCGATGATTTGTTAAGAAAAGGCACAATGATTACCCATATGGCTAGGTTTTTAGAAGCTTGTGTACAAGCTAAATTAAATATTATTATCAGTGGAGGTACTGGTGCAGGTAAAACCACATTACTTAATATTTTAAGTAGTTTCTTAGGTAATGAAGAAAGGATTATTACCATTGAGGATGCCGCCGAGTTACATTTACATCAGGAACATGTTATTTCCTTAGAAACAAGAATAACCAATTATGAAGGAGAAGGAGAGGTAACAATTAGGGACTTAGTTCGTAATTCCCTTCGTATGAGACCGGATCGAATTATTGTCGGAGAAGTTCGTGGTAAAGAGGCCTTCGATATGATGCAGGCAATGAATACAGGGCATGAGGGATCAATTACTACTTTACATGCTAATTCCCCACAAGATGCTTTAAATAGACTAGAAACAATGATCATGATGAATGAGATGGAAATACCAGTTTCAGCTGTTCGAGGTTATATTGAAAATGCTATTGATATTGTTGTTCAAATAGATAGATTATCAGATGGACGAAGAAAAGTTGTCTCAATTCAAGAAGTTATAGACATGAAAAATAATAATATTGTTATGCAAGAAATATTTGCTTTTAAACAAAAAGGAATTCTTGATGATGGATCTATAAATGGAGAATTTGTTGTATATGACTATATTCCCAAAGTATATGATAAAATAAAAAGAAAAGGTATAACCACTTTAGAAGATATCTTTGGAAAATAAAAGAAAGGGTGATAACTATGACAGATAATATAAAATTAATGATTATTCAAATAATTATTATTTTTACTTTACTATTTATAGTTATTTATCTTTTAAGACAAAAGATTTCAATTAAATACGAACAAAGAATTGAAAGATATAGCATAAATTCTATTAGAAAGGTTAGCTTTTCAGTTTTTGATAAAATTAAAAACAAGTATTTTTCCCTTGTCAAAAAAATGCGCAAACATTTTCTTAAAGTATCTTTATTTAAAAGAATTTCTAAAAGATATGAAAAGAATTTAAATTATGAATATGGTGATGTTAAAAGTATTGATTATATAATATATAAAATTACTATAAGTATTTGTTTTATTCTATTAACTATTTTTTCAGAGGTTTTACAAGCAAGAGTTTTGACTTTATTTGAATTAGTATTAAATTTCTTAATAGGGTATTATATCTTAGATCTTTATTTGATTTATGAAAGAAAGTTAAAAATTAGACAAATAGAAAATGAAATGTTAAGGGCAATTATTATTATGAATAATGCTTTTAAAGCAGGGAAATCAACATTACAAGCTGTGGAAATTGCTGCTAAGGAATTACCTGAACCAATAAGTAAGGAATTTGCTAAGATTCAAAAAGATATGGAATATGGATTAACAATTGATAATGTTTTTCAAAGATTTGCTAAGAGAGTAAATATCGAAGAAGCAGTTTATCTATCTTCCTCGTTAACTATCTTAAATAAAACTGGGGGTAATATTGTTGATGTTTTTTCTTCAATTGAGAGAACTTTATTTGATAAAAAGAAACTTAAAGAGGAACTTAAGAATTTAACAGTAAGTTCTAATATGATTGTAAAGGTTTTACTATTTATTCCTGTTGCATTCGTAATTATAATTTATCTATTAAATCCAGCCTATTTCAATCCTTTATTTGAATCTATTTTAGGTTATATGATTTTAGGAATAATTATTCTAATGTTTGTTATCTATATTTTCTTTTTACAGAAAATTATGAAAGTTAAGGTGTAAAATGGATAGATCTGGAGAATTAGCTAGAAAAATATATAGTCAAAAGATAATAGATAAAACAGATAAAAAAATAAAATTATTAGGAGTTTCAACTAAAATGGATGCGATAAGATTTTTAAACATTCGTTTATTTACTTCCTTTATTGTATTTTTTGTGGTACTATATATATTCAATTTTGGTTATCTTCTTGCACCATTAATTACAATTATTTATTACTATTTAATAGAAGTATTAGTATTAAATAGCAGGGTAAAGAAAAGAGCTAGTAAGCTTGAAGGAGAATCGATGCATTTATTTGAGGTCTTGACTTTATCTATAGAAACAGGAAGAAATCTTGAGGAGGCAATCAAAGTAACAATTGATAATGTTGAATCAGAGCTAGCGGAAGAATTTAAAGAGGCTATTAGGGAAGTATCGTTTGGTAAAAGTTTAACGGAGTCTTTAAATGATATGCAAGAAAATATTCCCTCTGAAAGCATTAATAATTTTATTTTAACTTTGACTCAGGCGGATATTTTTGGTAGTAGTATAATTGATACTTTAAATAGCCAAGTTGATTATTTAAGGGAAAAAAGAAAATTGGAAATCAAAGCAGAAATATCTAAAGTACCAATTAAAATAAGTATTATCTCTGTTTTATTCTTTGTTCCATTAATTATACTTATAATAATAGGCCCAGCTTTATTAACATATATTAAATAGGGAGGTTTTAGTATGT
>CAYWKX010000002.1:28751-35523 GCA_964459185.1 uncultured Muribaculaceae bacterium
AGCTAAAGAAATTCTAGGAGCTGCGAAAGTGGGGGATAAAGATCCTAATAACAATCCAGCATTAAAAATGGTTATCGAAAAGGCTAAAGCGGAAAATATGCCCAAAAGTAATATTCAGAACGCTATTGATAAAGCTTATAGTAAAAATAATAATGAAAATTATGAAGCAATTAGGTATGAAGGATATGGCCCATTTGGAGTAGCCATTATGATTGATACTTTAACAGACAATAAAAATAGGACGGCAGGTCTTGTTAGAAGTACCTTTACTAAGGGTAATGGTAATTTAGCTACAACTGGTTCTGTTGGTTATATGTTTGAAAGAAAAGGGGTTATTGCCCTGGATAAAAAATATAGCTCTGAAAAATTAATCGAGGATATTTTAGAATTAGAAATTGAAGATTTTTTTGAAGAGAGTGATAGCTACATTATTTATACAACACCAGATAAGTTTATTGAAACAAAAGATAAATTAACAAATCTTGGCTATGATGAATATTTAATGTCAGAGATAACATTTATTCCTAATAATTATCTTAAACTTGATGAAGAATCTAGTACTAAGGTTCTTAATTTAATTGATAATTTTGAAGATCTTGATGATGTTCAAAATGTTTATCATAATTTAAATCTTTAAGAAAACATAAACTTTTGTCCTATAATGCATATAATGTATTAGGTGATAAAAGATGTCAAAAATTGATGAATTTAAAAATTTCGTAAAAGATAATCCATATTTAATTACCCATATAAAAGATAATAAGATGACTTGGCAAAAGTTTTATGAAATATATGATTTGTATGGTCAAGATGAACAAGTATGGAAAGAATATTTAAGCCAAAAAGAAGAACCTGTGAGTGAAGTTAAGAAAAATTCCTCTTGGAATAATATAATGGAAATGGCTAAAAATATTGATGTTGATAAGGTTCAAAACGGGATAACGTCGTTACAAAAGACAATAGGGTTATTTGGGGATTTATTTACCAAGAAGAGTAGTGATCCTACTACTACCAATAATAGTTATAAACCAAGACCTCTTTATAGGACTTTTGAGGATTAATGACTATTGAAGTTCAATATAAGTTAAATAATGATCCTAAATTAAAGAGATTCCTAAGAGAGAATTCCTATTGGTATAAAGAATTAAATAGAAATCCTTTATCTTTTAATAGCTTTTCTTCTGATATGAAAGATAAATATGAATTAAAACCAACAGATAAATTAAATAAATTTTTTGATAATATTAGTACTATCCAAAGATTTCTAGATGTTTTTAAATAGATTAAGAAATAATCTATTTTTTTTATTTAAAATAATTTATTTTAATAAATATATGATAAAATAAGAGCAAGGAGAAATAATGAATAATATTATAAAAAAGACTATCGATTTCATAAATATATTAGATGATAGTAAGTTAATTAAGGATTTAACATACTATAAAGAAAAATTGTTAAAAGATGAACAAATCTGTAATTTAATAGAATTAGGGAATAATTCTTCCGATGATAGAGAATTACAAAGAATCAAAAAGGAATTATATTATAATAATGATTATAAAAATTATATAGATAAATATAATGAAGTATTTTATTTGGTTTTAAGAATTAATAATAAATATAATTCTTTATTAAATACAAGGAGTTGTTTAAAATGAGAGTAATAAGTGGATCGTTAAAAGGAAGAGAGATAAAAGGATATAATATTAAAGGTACTAGACCGACGATGGGTAGAGTAAAGGAATCTATTTTTTCTATTATTCAGAACAATTTAACTGATAATGTTGTTTTAGATCTTTTCTGTGGTTCAGGGCAATATGGAATAGAATCTATAAGTAATGGGTGTAAATATTGTTATTTTGTTGATAATAATAAAGAAGTATTTAATGTTCTAAAACAAAATATTAATTTGTTAGGTATACAAGATCAAAGTAAACTATTACTAATGGATTATAAAAAATCTTTAAGTTATTTTAAAAATAATAATATTAAATTTGATATTATTTTTATTGATCCACCATATGATTATATAATTATTGATAATCTAATTAACTTAATAGAGCAAAATTGTTTGTTAAATAACAAGGGATTACTTATTGTAGAATATCAAAAAGACATCCTTAAAAGCCATTATTATAATAATATTAGTTTGATTAGAAAAAAAAGATATAGTGACAAATTTGTAAATATTTATGAGAAAACAATTGACTAAAAATATTTTTCATGTTATATTATAATTGAATAAAATAAAGGAGGAATAAAGAATGAGAAATTTTTCAATTAAGAGAATGAATAGGAAAGGGTTTACTTTGATTGAACTATTAGCTATTATCGTTATTTTAGCTATTATATTGGTAATAGCTATTCCAGAGATATTAGATACAATGGATAGCTCAAGAGTAAGTTCACTACATTCATCCGCAAAAGGAGTTGCTAATTGGTGGGAACAACAAATAGTTGCTGATACATTAGTTACAACTGCAGAACAAAAGATAGGTTCTGCTAATGGAACTCTATCTGATGGTGATTGGCATTGTCTAGATGACTTAACATTTAATAGCAAAACTATGTTTGATGTTGCTGGTTTAAATGAAGAAGATGTTCAAAGAGGGGTATCAGCTCCTGGTGCTTCTGGTGCTACTATTGTTTATGGAGCGGTTAATGCAGTTGGAACAACAACATGCTCAGCAATAAGAAATAATGGTGGAACAATTGAGGTAATCCTATTTGCTACAAATACTGGAAAATTCAATACCGCTAACGGAACATATGCAGCTAGTGCTGCTACTGGCGGAGCTACAGGAACTACATTAACTTATTAATAAGAAATTAGGCGAGAAATCGCTTTTTCTTTTGGTTAAAATAAGGTATAATATACTAAGAAAGAAGTGAAAAGATGTTAATAATAGGAAGTCATGTGTCGTTTAAAAATGATAAACAATTATTAGGAAGTGTAGAGGAAACTATATCTTATGGAGCTAATGCTTTTATGTTTTATACTGGAGCACCTCAAAATACAACGAGAAGTAAAATTGATGATAATTTAACTAAAGAAGCCCATAAATTAATGAGAGAGAACAACATTGAATTAGATAATATTGTTTGTCATGCCCCTTATATTGTTAATTTAGCTAACGAAAATAATTTTGATTTTTCGGTATCATTTTTAAAACAAGAGATAGCAAGATGTTCAGCCCTAGGGGTAAAATACCTAGTATTACATCCTGGTAATGCTTTGGACTCTTCTAGATACGATGCCGTTAAGAGAATTGCTATGGGGTTAAATATTATTTTAGATAATCATTATGGAGTAAGTATTTTACTTGAAACGATGTCCGGAAAAGGTAGTGAAATAGGTAATACTTTTGAGGAAATAAAAGGGATAATTGATCTTGTTAATTTTAAAGATAAAGTCGGTGTTTGTTTAGATAGCTGTCATATTAATGATGCAGGTTATGATATTTCTAATTTTGATAAAGTTCTTGATGATTTTGATAATATAATTGGATTAGATAAACTTAAATGCTTACATATTAATGATAGTAAAAATGAACAAGGTAGTCATAAAGATCGGCATGAGAATTTTGGCCTAGGGTATTTAGGTTTTGATAATTTAATTAATATAATTTATCATAAAAAAATAGAGAATATTCCTAAAATATTAGAGACACCATATGTTACTAAAGATGATAATTCTAAAGAAAGATTATATCCTCCTTATAAATTTGAAATAGATATGATTAAGAAAAAAGTCGTGGACACCCATTTAATTAAAAAAATAAGAAGTTATTATTCATAATTATCTTATTTTTTCTTTAAATTGGACATAGAGATTTTCTATTTTATTATAAGTTAAAGGCTGAACCTTATTTTTTAGATCTTCTAAAATAGGTTTAGGGTTTCCATAGACAAAAGTTTTATAGTCTTTTTTTACTATCTTATTAATTAAATCTAATTCATCACTTGTTAAAACAATACCTTGCTTTAAAGCAAAGACTTCAATATCTTCTTTTGTTAATTTACTAATATATTGAGAAAGCAAAAAAATGTTCATATTTCACCAGTAAAGTATATGTATATTATTGGGTTATATGATATAATAACTAGTGAAGTTGTAATGGAGGATATTATGAAAATATTAAAAAAAAGTATTAATAAATCTCCTAAAAAAAGAAAGTTGAAGAAGAAAAAAAATATTAGAACTATTAATAAAAAGTATAGAGAAAATAGTAGAGATGTTAAAGATATTATTGAGAAAAGATATACTTTTTTAATTATTTTGATAGTCATTTCCTTTTCCCTGATTATTCTCCGTCTCTTTTCTCTACAAGTTTTAAAGGTAAATGAATATAAAATCGAATTAGCAGCTTCAGTTGAAACAACAATAGAAAGTACTAGTGCTCCAAGAGGAAGGATATATGATCGTAATTATAATTTACTCGTGGATAATGAAGCTATAAAAACTATTTATTACAAGAAAATGAGTAATATTAAAACTAGCGAAGAATTAGAGCTAAGTTATACCATTAGTCAAATAATTGAGTTAGATTATTCCAAACTAAGTGATTATAATTTAAAAAATTATTGGTATTTAAGTAATGAGGATGAAGGCAAAAATAAAATAACTGATAAGGAATGGATTTTATATAAACATAGGGAATTGGATATGAATGATATTAAAAAGTTAATTTTTGAAAGGATTACAGAGGAAGAATTAACTACTATTAATAAAGAAGCAGCTTACATTTACTATTTAATGAATAAGGGTTATTCCTATGCTGAAAAGATTATTAAAAATAAAGGGGTTACTGAAGAAGAATATGCAGTTATTAGTGAAAATATTGATAGCTTAAAAGGCTTTAATACTAAGTTAGATTGGGAAAGAATATATTTATATGGTGATACTTTCAAAACCATTTTAGGATCTGTCTCTTCAAATAATCAAGGGATACCATCAGAATTAGCAGACTATTATATTGCTAGTGGTTATTCTTTAGATGATAGAGTGGGGATTTCTTATTTAGAATATCAATATGAAAACTATTTAAAAGGTAAAAAAGCTAAATATAAAGTATTATCGGGAAATAACTATGAACTTGTTAGTCAGGGGACAAGAGGTAATGATATTGTTTTAACAATCGATATAAATCTTCAAAACTATTTAGAGAATATGTTAGCTAGTGAAGTATTAAGGGCTAAATATGAACCTAATACAGATTATTATAATCGTTCCTTTGTTGTTATAAGTGATCCTAATACTGGGGAAATTCTTGCTATGAGTGGTAAACAAGTAAAAAATAGAGAAGATGGTAGTTTATATGTTGTTGATTATACCCCGGGGGTAGCAACTTTATCTATAACTCCGGGATCAGTTGTTAAAGGTGCCTCAATGATTGTAGGTTATAAATATGGTGTTATTGATATAGGATCAAGATTACTAGATGAATGTATTAAAATAAAAAGTACTCCCATAAAATGTTCTTGGAGAACAATGGGCTATATTGATGATATTTATGCTTTGGAATATTCTTCCAATGTTTATCAATATAAAATTGCCATGATGGTTGGTGGAGCAACTTACCATTATAACCAAGGATTATCAATTGATACATCAGCATTTGACAAATATAGGAATATGTATGCCTCCTTTGGGTTAGGAGTTAAAACAGGGATTGATTTACCAGTTGAGTCTTTAGGATATATGGGTACATCAACTTTACCAGGTCATTTATTAGATTTTTCAATTGGGCAATATGATACATATACACCAATTCAATTATCACAATATATAAATACACTTGCTAATGGGGGAAGCAAATTAAAACCATATTTATTGAAAGAAGTATATGCCCCTAGTGAACAAAATCTAGAAAAGTTTGGGGACTTAATTTATCAAGCTAAGATTGATATTTTAGGGACAATAGATATTGATAAAAAATATATAGACCGAGTAAGATATTCTTTAAGTAGAGTAATTTCTACAGGGATTGGTTATGGTTTTATGGGGTATTATACTAATTCCTCTGGAAAAACTGGAACTAGTCAAAGTTTTATTGATACTGATGGGAATGGAGTAGTAGATACTGAAACAATTACTTCTTCATTTGTGGGATATTCTCCAAGTGAAAATCCGAAGATGAGTGTGGTGGTAGTAAGCCCTGATATAAGTCATTCATATGGCCGTTATGAATATAGTAGTGCTATTACTAGAAGAATATCTGCACAAATTGTTAATAAATTCTTTGAAATTTATAAATAAAATGGTATAATAATGAAAGATGTTTTGAAGGAGGAAGAAAAATGGCTAAGAAAAACGAAAATAGAGTTTTAGTATCGCTTGTATGTGATGAATGTAAAAATTCTAATTATACGGTTAGTAAGAATAAAAAGAATACTACAGAACGTTTAGAATTAAACAAGTTTTGTCCTTTCTGTCGTAAAACTACTAATCATAAAGAAAAGAAGTAAGGAGATAACCAATGATTAATGTTAATGATTTCAAGACGGGCGTAACGATTAATTATGAAGGGAATCTATATCAAGTATTAGAGTTCCAACATGTTAAACCTGGAAAAGGTGCAGCAATTGTCAAAGCTAAACTTAAGAATTTAAGAACAGGTTCTATTGCAGAGTATACTTTTAACTCAGGAATTAAAGTTCCAACAGCACATATAAATAAACAAAAAATGCAATTTTTATATTCAATGGGGGATACTTATAGTTTTATGAATATGGAAACATATGAACAAGTAGAATTAAATAAAGACCAAAT
>CAYWKX010000003.1:0-3361 GCA_964459185.1 uncultured Muribaculaceae bacterium
TTATTGCTAATATGAGTCATGAAATTAGAACCCCGATTAATGCAATCGTGGGAACAAATGAATTGATTTCTAATGAAACTAATGATTCTGTAATTAAAGGTTATACAAGTGATGTAAAAAAAGCCAGCGATATGTTGTTAAATTTGGTTAATAATGTTTTAGATTATGCTAAATTTGAGGATGGTTCAACCGAATTGATATATACCGATTATAATTTATATGAAGTGGTTCAGGAGGCAATTAGTTTAACGAGTTCTAGAGTTAAAGAAAAGGGTTTAAAATTGGGCCTATATTTGGATGAGAATTTCCCTACTTTACTCTATGGTGCTAGAGATAAAATTAAGATAATTATCGTTAATTTACTTTCTAACTCGATTAAATATACTAATTCAGGCACTATATCAATAAATATTGGGTTTGTTAAAAACGAAGGAAACATGATTACTGCTGAAGTTTCTATATCTGATACTGGTATTGGTATAAAGAAAGAGGAATTAGAAAATATCTTTACTCCATTTAATAAAGTATCTAATGAGGATAATGAAACGGTTGAAGGAACTGGTTTGGGGTTATGGATTACAAAAAAATTACTAACTTTAATGAAAGGTGATATTTCAGTAGAAAGTACTTATGGTGGAGGTAGTAAATTTACAATAAGATTCCCCCAAGAAGTTAAGGATCCTACCACACTTAAAGTTTCTTTAGGAAAAAAGGAAACCCCTAAACAAGAAAGTAATAATGAAAATAATCTAGTTACTGTAGTTAATTCAAATGCTTTAATCGTTGATGATAATATGATAAATACTAAGATATTAAAAAAATTACTAGAGAAATTTAATATGTTGGTAGATATAGCTAATAGTGGGGTTGATTGTTTAAGATTAACTAAAGAAAAAGAATATGATATTATTTTTATGGATATAATGATGCCTGAAATGGACGGGGTTGAAACTTTCCAAAAATTAAAAGGAGATGTGGCCAACAAGAATGTTTACACCGCCGTTATTGTAGTCACAGCCAATGCAGTGGCCGGAGCTAAAGAAACATATTTGAGTAAAGGATTCAATGATTATGCTTCTAAACCAATTACTCTAGAAAAATTAAATGAGCTCTTGAAAAAATATTTAAATAAAGAAAAAATTAAATAATAATTTATATACTTACTATAAAAAATAGTAAGTTTTCTTTTCTTCTATATATTAAAAAAAATCCCTCATTAAAGGATTTTTTTAGTTAATATCCAACTCATTAATTGAGTTAGTAATAGCAATCTTGCCATATTCATAGGTAATAGAGCCTTGTTGATATGCTATATATGGCTCTCTAATTGGTCCATCACACGATAATTCAATTGAAGAACCCATTGTAAAACTACCTGAAGCCATGATTATCTTATTTGTATAACCTGGCATATTTGTTTCTTCAGGTACTACATATGAATCAATTAAAGAATATTTTTGAATAGATTGACAATATTTTATTAATTTATCTTTATCATTAAAAATAATTTTCTGTATAATATCTACTCTTTCTTCATCATATTTAGGGCTGACTAAATAACCTTTATCTTGAAGTAATTTACTAGTCAAAATGGCTACTTTTAGGGCATCCGCTACAACTCTTGGAGCCATAACTAAGCCTTGCAAAATATGCCTATTTTGGCCTAATGAAGGCCCAATTTCTTTCCCTATTCCAGGGGCTGTAAGTTTTTGACTAATTAAATTAATTAAATCTTTTTTACCTACAATGTACCCTCCATTAGTGGCAATGGTGCCTCCTAAATTCTTAATTAACGATCCTACGACAATATCTGCCCCTACTTCACTAGGTTCCATAGTAGTCACAAATTCACAATAACAGTTATCAACAATGATGATTGTTTCTTTAGTTACTTTTCTTATTTCTTTAAATAGTTTTTCTATTTTTATAATAGAAATACTATCCCTATTAGTATAACCACATGATCTTTGAATATATAAAACTTTTACTTTATTGTTATTTAAATAGTCGATTATTTTATCATAATCAAAATCATTATCTTTTAAATTTATTTCCTTATATTTTACACCATAGGATATTAATGAACTAGGGTTTTCTTTTATACCAATTACTTCTTCAAGAGTATCATATGGTTTTCCTGTTACTGATAACATTACATCATTATTTCTTAAAATACCAAATAAAGTTAAACTTAGGGCATGAGTTCCAGAAATAATATTACATCTTACTAAAGCATCCTCGCATTTAAAAAGATCTGCATATACCATCTCAATTATATCTCTACCAATATCGTTATACCCATACCCAGTGGTAGTATTAAAATGGACTTCTGACACTTTATTTTTTCTAAATACCTCTAAAACTTTATTACTATTAAATTCACATATTTTATCTATTTTTTGATATATATCATTCATTCTTACCACCATCTACCCTAATAATACTATTATTAATATAACTTGCTTCATCACTTGCCAAAAAGACAATTACTCTAGCTATTTCCTCTGGTTTGGCAAATCTTTTAAATAGTATTTTTTCTTCTTCTTTTCTTCTAAATTCATAATCTAATCCCTTATTTAAATTAGTCTTAATCCATCCAGGGGCTATACAATTAACATTAATATAAGGAGCATATACTTTAGCTAAATTATGAGTCAAAGAGATAATCCCTGCTTTAGAAGCATCATAGTCTAAACTTTCTGGATAATAAGTATCTATTCCATTAGTTGAAGATATATTTATAATTCTTCCTGTTTTACCTTCTAGCATAATATCACCGACTAATCTAGAAATTAAGAAGGTCCCTACTAAATTAACCTCTAATATCTTCATAAAATTATCCTTGGTTTTATCAATAAATAGGGTATCATTACTTATTGAGGCATTATTTACTAAGACATCAATTGTTTTAAATTTATTTAATATTATTTTTATCATTGATTTAATTTCATCTTCATTTGCAATATTAGCATTTACTACTAAAGTATCTACTTTATATTGGCTCTTTATTTCATTAGCTAATTTAAGGGCTAAATTTTTATTTAAATGATAATGAATAACTACATTATAACCCTTCTTTGCAAATTCCTTCACTGTAGTCTTTCCTAATTCTCCGGTGGCTCCCGTGATTAAAACAACTTTTCCCATAATTATTCCTCCATATTAATTAAACTTATCTAATTTATAATTATATTTTAATATTCTCTTAATATTTTTAATTAAGTTATCATCTATTTTACTAAAATAGAGATTTATTACCTGTAAATCTTTATTAGAAATTTCTAATTCATTTACTAAAATTGTACTCATATTAATTAATTTTACATTATGAAAATACTTCTCAATCTCTTTTTTTATTATT
>CAYWKX010000003.1:3461-11449 GCA_964459185.1 uncultured Muribaculaceae bacterium
TTTTTTTATTATTAATAAAAAATGTGCTAATTGTGCCACAAGCAGTAATTAAAATATCAATATTTTTTATTGATAAAAATTCTATTATTTTCTTTATTAGCATCTCTAGTTCCTTTTTATCTTTAGAACCATATGGCATGTTATTATTATCACCACAATAATAGTACTCATTATTAGGATATTTTTTAATTAGCTCTGTTAATAATGTTAATCCCCCAATACCAGAATCAATAATACCAATTCTCATCTTACCCTCTCTATAATTGTATCACTTATGATTTGGGAAGTAAATGGATTAATTTAATGTTAAACCTAATTATTTTAAAAAGAGAATTTTTTCAAAATTCTCTTTCTTCTTATAGATTAAATTTTTGTAACTAAATTATACTTTTTAATCATATAACAAAAGTTATTTATCTTCTTTCTCAAGTTCAATCTTCTTAATATTATATCCTGATTTATAGTTATTAATTGTTATATCTTTAATAAATAAAGTTGCTTTTATATCCTTTAATGATATATTTAAAGCTTCCTTTATTTTTTCATCCATATCAATAGTTAACTCATTAACAGTTGTTTTTAAAGATACCGCTTGATTAGTTTTTTCTCCACGCACTGCACTAATTATTTCGATTAGGATATCTCCTAATGAAACTTCATTACTAAATTTTAAATTCAATGGTTTAATTTCAGTAAGATGAATTGATATGTTATCACGATATAACTCTTGATATATTTCTTCAGTAATATATGGAAAATATATACTAAAGTTTTGGAGTAGTTTATATAAAATTAGATAGATCGTTTTTTGACCAGAATATCTAGCCTGATTACCAAATTCCTCAGGACGATATAATCTGTGCTTTACTATTTCTATATAATTATCACAAAAATTCCAAAAGAATTTTTCTAAAACATTTAAAGCTAATCCAATTTCATATTCATCTAAATATTTTAAGTATTGTTTTTCCATTTCTTGATATTTACCAAGTATCCATTTATCTAAATATTCAAATTTAGTAAATTTTTCATCTTGATAATCTGTTAAATGCATTTCTATAAATTTTGAAACATTCCATAACTTATTAACTAATTTTTTACCTCTTAAGAAGGTCTCATCACTAAATAGTATATCAGTACCTAATTTACCGGAGCCAGCCCAATATCTTACTATATCGGCTGAGCATTCATTTATTAAGGCAACAGGACCTATTTTACTATTATCTTTACTTTTACTTATTTTTTCCCCTTTAGAGGCCATAATGAAGCCCGAAATCATTATATTATCCCAAGGTATTTTATTAAAATGATAGAACGATTTAACAATTGTATAGAAATCCCAAGTACGAATAATATCATGAGCATTTGGCCTTAATGACATAGGTGATAAAATATCCTCATAATTGTCTTTAGTTTTATATTTCATATTGATAAGGGGTGTTACTGAAGAAGTCGCCCATGTATCCATTACATCTGTTTCTGGTATAAAATCATTACAACCACACTTACATGTTTTGTTAGGTTTATCGGTTAATGGATTAATTGGTAAATCCTTAGGATCCGCGACTATGATAGAACCACATTTCTTACAATACCAAACTGGAAACGGAACCCCAAAATATCTTTGCCTTGAAATACACCAATCCCACATAATATTATTAACCCATTCATCATAACGGGCTTTCATATGAGGAGGTCTCCAGTTAATTTTATTACCCATATATAAAAAATCTTGCTTATGATTCATAATGTCAATAAACCATTGTTTAATAACTGTGTATTCTATTTCTTTATGACATCTTTCATGAACTTGTACTTCATGGGATAAAGCTTCTGTTTTAATTAAAGCACCAATATTATCTAAATCTTCAAGTATAGATTTTCTAGCTTCCTTGACTTTCATACCAAAATATTTACCAGCGATCTCTGTCATATAGCCATCTTTAGTAAAGGGTTGCTTTAAAGGTAAATTATACTTATTCCACCATTCAATATCAGTTTGATCCCCAAAAGTACAACACATTACTACCCCTGTACCTTTATCAGGATCTACTTTTTCATCACCAATAATTGGTACTTCAATATTAAATATAGGAATAGAAGCTGTTTTACCTATTAAATAATCGTGTGTTTTATCCTCTGGATTTACAAATACAGAGGCAATAGAACACATAAGTTCTGGACGTGTTGTAGCAATAGTAAATTCTTCTCCATCAGTAGTATTAAAATTAATATAATTAAAAGTAGTATCAATTGTTTTAGTTTCAAGTTCAGCTTGGGCTATAGAAGTTATACATTCATTACACCATAATGCCGGGCTTTCCTTATAATAAACAAATCCTTTATTATATAAATCAATAAATGATAATTGACTTATTCTTGTTGTTTCAGAACTAGCAGTTCGATATAACAAATTATCAAAATCAGCACTAATACCAATTCTCTCAAATATATTCCTAAAATCCTTTTCATACTTAAAAGAAGTATCTAAACATAATTTACTAAATTCTTCTCTTGATACATCTTTGGCTTTGATATTTCTTTCTTTTTCTACTAATCTCTCTGTAGGAAGACCATTATCATCAAATCCAAAAGGATAGAAAACATTATATCCCCTTAATCTTTTATAACGGGCAATCATTTCTGTTTGGGTATAAGAAAATAGATGCCCAATATGAATAGCCCCGCTTACAGTAGGGGGAGGAGTATCTATAGAATATATTTTTCGATTATCCCTCTTGAATTCATAGATTCCTTTCTCTTGCCAATAATTTAGCCACTTATTTTCCTTTTCAATAGCATTATACTTTTGATCTAACATAAAATCACCCTTTCTAATATAAAAAAACGAATACTCCTAAAGGACGAATATTCGTGGTACCACCTTATTTCGTAATATTACTATTACCTTAAAGTCTTAATGCGACTAACAATATTTCCTACTTATTTCAGAAATATAACTCCCAAGCTACCTTCAGTTAACTTATTAAGAAAGACTCTCAATCATGATCTTTCATCCCTGATAATAGTAATAACTTACTCTTCTTGTTCAATGTATTTATTATATTTATATGTCTTTCGACATTATAATCTTTATGGGACGGATGATGGGAATCGAACCCATGTATGTTGGAACCACAATCCAATGTGTTAACCACTTCACCACATCCGCCATGACAGATATAATGATAACATATTATTTATTTTTTTTCAAGCGTTTATAGTTTTTATCATAACTTTACGGGTTCAACATCAATTTCAACATTAATAATATTATCATTCTTATATATATTATCTATTTCTAATAATGTTTTGGTTAATTTATTATCATTTCTGTATTTAATAATACATTGAAAGTTAAAAATATTATTTATTTTAAACATATTAGCCATGGTAGGACCTAATATGATACTATCTGGATTTAACTGTTTTTTTAAATATGTGCTTATTTTTTTAGCTTCCTCAAAACATTTTTGATAGTCTTTTGATTTAATCATAACTAAAATTAGATAATAATAAGGGGGATATTTCATTTGTTTTCTAATAGTCATTTCATATTTATAAAATGATAAATAATCATGTTTTTTGGCTAGTTTAATTGCATAGTGATCATTATTGAATGTTTGAATAACTACCTCTCCAGGGGTAATATTTCTTCCTGCTCTACCCGATACTTGAGATAATAATTGGAAAGTGTTCTCACTACTTCTAAAGTCAGGAATGTTTAAACTAGAATCGGCATTAATAACTCCGACTAAAGTAACCAAGGGAAAATCTAGACCTTTTGCAATCATTTGAGTACCTAATAAAATATCATATTTATGATTACCAAAATCTTCAATTATTCTCTGATGGGAACCTTTTTTAGAAGTTGTATCAATATCCATTCTAACAACTTTACAATTAAATAATTTTTTTATTTCTTCTTCCAATTTTTCTGTTCCTAAGCCATAATCTTTTAAATCTTTATTATGACAAGAAGGGCAAATATTTATTCTAGGTTTTGAATAACCACAGTAATGACATTTTAAAGTATTATTGGTCTTATGATAGGTTAAACTAATATCACAATTAGGACATTTCTCAACATAACCACAATTGGAACAGGTAATCATTGAAGTATAACCTCTTCTATTTAATAGTAAGATAACTTGTTCTTTTCTATCTATCCGATCCTTTATTTTAGTTTGAAGAAGATTAGAAAAAATATAGTTATGTTGTTTTATTTCCTGTTTCATATCAATAATAGTTACTTCTGGTAAATGACTTGCCCCTACTCGATTAGAAAGCATTAATAAATTGTAAACTTTATTCTGGGCTCTAGCAAATGACTCTAATGAAGGTGTAGCACTACCTAAAATAATTGGGCAATTATGGTATTCCCCACGCAAAAGCGCAATATCTCTAGCATGATACCTAGGATGATTTTCTTGTTTATAGGAAGTGCTATGTTCTTCATCAATAATAATAACTCCTAGATTGGTAAATGGAGCAAATATTGCGCTTCTAGCTCCAACAACAATTTTTACTTTATTTTCCCTAATTTTCCTATATTCATCATAACGTTCAGAATCAGAAAGACCACTATGAAGAATTGCCACATCTTCCTTAAATTTAGTGATAAAGCGATCAACAATTTGAGGAGTTAGACTTATCTCTGGTACTAGCATAATCGCAGACTTACCACAATTTAATACTTCTTCAATAATACTCATATATACTTCTGTTTTACCCGATCCAGTAATACCATATAATAAATAAGTAAGAAACCTATTTAAATTTTTAATTATTTCTTTAACAACCTTATCCTGATCATTATTTAAAACAACTGATTTGTATTGACCAGTAGTCTCGAAATTATATCGATAACTTTCCTCGGGGATTATTTTTATAATCTCGTTTTTTATTAAAGTGATTATCGTTGAATCTTTTTTAGTTATTAATATTTTATCAGTAGTTAGTAATTTACTAATAATATCTATCTGTTTTGGATATTTACATTCTTCTAAATATTGTTTGACATCTTCTAATTCTTTATTTAACGTTATATAATTAACTATTTTTTTATTAATCAGAGTATTATAACTAGCTTTTAAAGCTTTAGGTAACATCACCTGATAAGCTGATATTAATGAGCATAAAGTTTTTTTACTTATTTTATTTCCTAGACAAAGCATTTCTTTGTTTAAAACGGGTTCTTTATCCACTAACTCTAATATTTCTTTTAATTCATAATCGCTATCATATGAATTAGTTAATTCTAAAACAAATCCCTCTAATTTTTGATATCCAAAAGGAACTTTTACTCTAATACCTATTTTAATATCTTCTTGATATTTTTTTGGAACTAAATAAGTAAAAGTATGATTAATATTTTTAACACCAATTTCAACCAAAACTTTCGCGTACATAACCATCCTCCTAGAAAAAAACAAAGTTCTAAGAACCTTGTATTATAGCCATTTAGAAATACCAATATCTAACATTTCTTCATTTTCATAATCGTTAGTAAATAGAATTAACTTCCTAATTACTTCCCTAATTAAACTTTTATTCTCTAAAGATACTTCTTCAATTGATATAAGTTTTCTTAGACCTTTTTTATATTTATTATCTTTTATATATAGATATAAACTCTTGTCAATAACTTCAATAATTTTTAATTGATTCGCATCATTACCATTTACTGAAAAAATTAATTCACGATACCAATCAATTAATTTTGAAGTTAAGACATCGCCATATTCATAGTCATAATTAACAATGTAGTCATAGTTAGGACAATGACTTAATATCTTCTGCACATGAGTTATATCAATTGTCTGTGTTTCAATCATATTATCATCTCTCTATCACTCTACTTAATATAAGTATATCACAAATTAAAAAAATGTAAAGTAATAAAGTATTTATTTAAATAATTTAAAAACATCATTAAATGTAACATATATCATTAAAGCAATTAGTAGAAAGAAACCAATACTATGAATCGTATTTTCGATTCTTGGAGGAATAGGTTTTCTAATAATTTTTTCAATAATTAAGAATAAAACCCTACCTCCATCAAAAGCTGGGAAAGGCAATAAATTAATTACCCCAACATTAACACTAAGAAAGGCAATTAAATTAAGAATATTATTAAATCCTTCTTTGGATTGACTATCAACAATAGTATATATTCCTACTGGACCTGATAAATCATTAACCGAAACATTTCCCAAAAACAAACTTTTAATTGTAGCAAACATTAAATTAAATAATGATTTCGTAGTATTAATAGCATATTCAAATGAAATAAGGAAGCCCCTTTCAATTAAATTAGACTTATAAATTCCTATTGCATAAACAACATCACCATTATCAGCAGTAATTTTCTTGGGAGTAATATTAATTGTTTTATAATTATTATTATTGTCTTTTACTTTAAATACTAATTCTTTCCCATCACTACTTTGTATAACAAGCTGTACTTCTGACCAACTACTTACTTTATCTCCATTAATAGAAATAATTGTATCTCCTACTTCCAAGCCTGAATCATAAGCTGGATAATCTTTAGTTAAATCAGCGATGATAGGTTTAACAGATACACAACCATAAATAAGACCACTTATAAATAAAATAGCAAAAGCAAAAATAAAATTAAAACCTGCTCCAGAAACCATAATTAAAAATCTTTGTAAGAATGTTTTTGCTTGCAATTTCCTATTTTTAGGTATCTTTTTATCATCATCAATTTCTTCTCCCGCTAAGGAAACAGAACCTCCTATTGGAATAGCCCTAATTGAATATTCAGTCTCTCCACTCTTATTCTTTTTTGAGAAAATTTTTGGTCCCATTCCAATAGCAAACTCATAAACATATGTGTTTGATAATTTAGCAAAGATAAAGTGTCCAAGCTCATGAACAATAACAATTGCACTTAAAATTATAATAAACCATACTATAGCCATATTTACCTCCTATTAAATACACATAAATAAAATCATACCTAAAGATACAAAAATAACACTATCAAATCGATCTAATATTCCCCCATGTCCTGGTATTAAATTAGAATAGTCTTTGATATTATAATATCTTTTAATACTGCTAAAAACTAAATCCCCTAATTCACTTAAAACTGTTAAAAATAATGACATTATAATAGCTATAAAAAAGTTCCCTCCAATGACAGTGTAATAATAAACACTACCAATAATAGTTCCCATTATAGTACCTATAATAGTTCCTTCAATTGTCTTCTTGGGGGAAATATTAGTTAATTTATGTTTACCTATTAACATTCCTCCAATATAAGCATATGTATCAGTAATAAAAGCTATTATAAAGACGTAGATACTTTTATAAATATTAATATCATTTATATAGATTATTGTACCAAAGGCAAACCCTAAAAAGTATATTACTCCAATTAAATATAAAGCATCATTTATATTATATTTCTTTGAATTATTATAAAATAAGATTGGTAAAATTAATCCTAATAAAGGAATAATTAAAGCGAGAGTAATATTGATATCAATATAAACATCTCTTAAAATAATTATCGCAAGACAAATAAATCCTAATATTTTAATTATTTCAAAATTTTTATCTTTATATTTTAATTTAAAGAATTCGTAATATCCTATTTCAGCACATAACAACATTGTAAGAGCAAGTACTCTTACTCCTAAAAAAATACTTATAATTAATATTGCTAAAAGTATTGCACCACTAATGACTCTTTCTTTCATATCATTTTCCTCTATCTAATTATATAATAAATTAAAAAAATACACAACCCATAGTTATGTATTTTACATTATTTTTTAATTTCTATTTTCCTTTGTCCACCCATATATGGCCATAATACCTCTGGTATATTAATTGAACCATCCATATTTAAATGATTTTCAATAAAAGCAATCAACATTCTTGGGGGAGCTACAACTGTATTATTTAAGGTATGAGCAAAATATTTATTACCATCTTTGTCTTTAACC
>CAYWKX010000003.1:11459-30986 GCA_964459185.1 uncultured Muribaculaceae bacterium
GTTAAATTGGAACAACTTCCAACTTCAAAATATTTCTTTTGCCTAGGACTCCAAGCTTCAACATCAATACTTTTTACTTTCAAGTCCGCTAAATCACCAGAACAACACTCTAAAGTACGAACTGGTATTTGCATACTAACAAACATTTCTACAGTATATTCATATAATTTTTTAAACCATTCTCTTGATTCACTAGGCTTACAAATAACTATCATCTCTTGCTTTTCGAATTGATGAATACGATAAATACCTCTCTCTTCAATACCATGAGCACCTTTTTCTTTTCTAAAACATGGGCTATAACTTGTTAAAGTATATGGTAACTTGTCCTCTTCAATAATGGTATCAATAAATCTTCCAATCATTGAATGTTCAGAAGTACCTATCAAATATAAATCCTCTCCTTCAATCTTGTACATCATATTTTCCATTTCCGCAAAAGACATTACTCCACTTACAACTTCTTTTCTTATCATAAAAGGTGGAATACAATAAGTAAATCCCTTATTAATCATGAAATCTCTAGCATATGATAGAATAGCGGAATGTAATCTAGCAATATCTCCAGTTAAGAAATAAAAACCATTCCCACTTGTACGTCTAGCACTATCCAAATCTATACCATCTAGTTTTTCTAAAATATCGGTATGATACGGTATTTCAAAATCATATACTTTAGGATCTAAATATTTCTTAACTTCAACATTTTCACTATCGTCTCTACCCAATGGTACATCTTCATCAATAATATTAGGAATCATCATCATTTTTTCTTTAATAAGATTAGCTAAAGATCCCTCTTCCTCAGAAAGGGACATAAGCTCTTTATTTATTTCATTTACTTCTTCTTTTTTATTCTCTACTTCATCTATTTTCTTATTTTTCATTAAAGAACCTATCTCACTAGAAATAGTATTTCTTTTATTCCTTAAGTTATCACCGGTTGTTTTAATCTCCCTTAGCCTTGTATCTAACTCGATAATTTCATCAACTAAGATTAACTTGGAATCTTGATATTTCTTTTTAATGTTTTCTTTAACCATTTTTTTGTTTGTTCTAATTAAATTAATATCAATCATTTTTTCAATTCCTTTCTTTTTATATCTTCTTTATCTTCACAATATAAATAACCAGATAATTCATTTCTTAAATATATTAATTTATCTTTTAAAGATAGTTCGTTATTAGTAGTTAAATAATTATTTTCTTTATTATTTTCTACTAACAATATTTCTTTATTTTGTTCTTCTTTCAGCTTATTTTCATATGTCTTAATTGTTTTTAATTGCAATTCTGTTGATATAACAAGGGCTGGTGCAAATATAAAAATTAATTCTGGTATTATTGTAGATAATAGTCCTAAAATCATCGTAGGAAATAACGCAACTGTTTTAAATTTACCTACTCTTTCAGTACTAGAACTCTTATATTTTGATTCAGAATACAAATTAATAAAACTAATTACTCCTTCTAAAAATAAAGGAATTATCATTAATAAGTTCCCAAATATTAAGGACGGAATTATTAACCCTAAAACAAATAACTTATCAGAAATGGGATCTAATTTTCTTCCAAATTTAGTAAAGGCTTGCCATTTCCTGGCAAGATAACCATCCATAAAGTCACTCATCGCACCATAAACATATAAACCAATGGCAAGTGGAATACTTCCTGTTAGAAACAAAATAGGTGCCATAATAGTGGTTATGATTCTTGTAATAGTTATCATATTAGGTATATTCTTCTTAATTTTCCCCACCATATTATCATCCCCTTATTTAAAATTATACATCATCTACATAAAAAATGCAATTAACATACGTTTTATTTTAATTTAAATTATTGACATAAATCGGTAAATAATATTATAATGTAATAGGATGTGAATTATGACGGAAACACTAGTTAATTTTTTTATTGATTTGTTTGCTGGTTGGAATAAAAATATCATTATTTTTATTGTTTCAATGCTACCTATTGTAGAATTACGTGGTGGAATAATTGCTGCATCTATCTTTGATATTAATTTAATCAAAGCCTATATTATTTGTTTTTTTGCCAATATATTACCTATTCCTTTTATCTTATTATTAATCGATAAGTTATTTGTAATTTTAAAAAAATCAAAGAGAATTGGAAAATTTATTATAAAGTTAGAGAAAAAAACTTTATCTAAAAAAGAACAAATTGATAAATATGGATACTTAGGTCTACTTATTTTCGTGGGTATTCCTCTACCAGGGACTGGTGCTTGGACAGGTGCCTTATTAGCCTCCCTGCTTAGATTAAATCGTAAAAAAGCATTTATATATATTACATTAGGAGTCCTTTTAGCGGGAATAATAATGAGTATTATTTCTTATGGTATTCCTTATTTAATAAAGCAATTTTAAAACAGATGATTTCATCTGTTTTTTATTTACTTATTTTATCAAAAGTTATTTTACCTAGATACCCATTATTAAAATCTTTTATTATTATATTATAAACCCTGTTATAATCAATATCATTATTAATAATAGCCCCACTCTTCTTACCTATTTGATTTACTATTTCATAGGCATCAGTAGTATCATTCAAATTATATCTTCCTTTTAAATTAATAAAATAATCTTGTCTCATTTTATTTATGATATAAATAGCTATATCTTCTTTATCAAAGACAGTTTCACTAATAGCCATTAATGATGATAAATTATAAGCAATTTCTTCATTAGCTATTTTAGGATTTAAAACTCCAGGGGTATCTAATAATTCTAAATCTTTATTAATTCTTATCCATTCTAGATTTTTAGTAACCCCAGGCTTATTCCCAACATTTGTGGCTTTCTTTCCCACTAAACGATTAATTAAAGTCGATTTCCCAACATTAGGAATACCAATAATAAGAATCCTTAATTTTTTAGGTATCATTCCCTTTTCTGTTCTTTTTAAATTAATAGTTTGACCAATATCCTTGGTTATTGATAATAATTCATTAAGATTATTATCCTTAATTAAATCTAATAGAACAACTTTATATCCTAAATTTTGATAATATTTTACCCATTCATTAGTTTTGTTTATGTCACAAAGATCTTTTTTAGTCATAATTAAAATTCTAGGTTTATTTTTAATCAAATCATTAAAATCATTGTTTTTAGAAGAAAAAGGAATTCTAGCATCCACTATCTCATAAACAATATCAATTAATTGTAAATTGGCCATTATCTCTTTTTTTGTTTTAGCCATATGGCCTGGATACCAGTTTATATTAGTTTTATTTTCCATTGTACCGCTTCCCTCTTTACTTATCAATAACTCCTAACCTATTTAAAGGCCATATTCTTAGGACTGTTTTACCTAAGATTAAATCTTTATTTATTAGTCCATAACTTCTACTATCTTTAGATACCATTCGATTATCTCCTAAAACGAGATAATAACCTTCTGGAATTACTTCACAGTCATTACATATATCTTTTAAAGTAAAATCTTTAGTCTTGCTATTGGCATATTTATCTTCAACATATTTTCCATTAATATATAAAACATCATTTTTATATTCAACATATTCTCCCGGTAACCCAATTATTCTTTTAACAAGTTTTTCACCATTTGTAACAATCATTATTTTATCTTCTTTTATAACAACAATATCAAATCGAGAAATGCTTTCAAATTGATACTTTATCTTATTTAAAATTAATACTTCCTTATGTGCTAAAGTGTCATCCATAGAATCTCCGATTACTTTAACTGGAGAGGCTATAAGGCTACGAAAAAGGATAATCATGATTAGAATAACAACATAAGGGATTAACTCTTTTAAATCATTAATTCCTATTAACTCTTTTATTCTATCTATTTTAATTAACTTATTTAATTTTTTCATATTTCACCTAAAAAAGTAATAAATTATATTTATTACTTTCCTTCTTTAATTTTGTATTGACTTCTTCTATCTCTTAAGAAATATAATTTAGCTCTTCTTGCTTTACCTTTTTTGGTAATCTTAATATAAGCAATATTAGGACTATGTAATGGGAAAGTTTTTTCAACCCCAATACCAGAAATTTCTTTACGAACTGTAAAAGTTTCTGACACTCCTTGACCTTTACGAGAAATAACAATTCCTTCAAAATTTTGAATTCTTTCTCTTTCTTTACCATTTTTAACTTCCATAATTTTACAACCCACAATTACAGTGTTCCCTACACGAAATTCTGGAACTCTAGAATTTATTTGAGAAGCGGTAATCTTGTCAATAATATTCATTCATCTCACTCCTTTTAACCAGCAATCATTAATAATAAGCGGATTGCTTTTTTATGACATTTACAATTCTAACATAAAAATAATGTTTTAGCAAGTATTTTTGAATATATAAATTAAATACTTAATAATAGTTTATTATAATATTTATTTATTATTATAATTAATTTACATATACTTTATTATGTCAAAATTAATTGCCCATCGTGGCCTTTGGAATAATGAAATTAGTGAAAATACTTATTTAGCTATTAAAGGGGCTTTTAATAGTAATAAGTATATGGGGGTAGAATTCGATATAAGATTAACTATTGATAATAAAATAGTGGTTATTCATGATAGTTATATTAATAGAACAAGTAATGGTTCTGGGAAAGTAGAGACCATGACTTTGAAAGAATTACAAAAATATAATTATGGTAAAACTATTTATCAATCTATTCCCACTCTTGATAAAATATTGGATATTAATACTTCTAAAATATTCTTAATTGAGATTAAGGTAGATAATAATGAGGATAAATTTGCCTATTATTTAGTTAAAAAATTAGAGAATATTAATAAGAATATCTTTCTTACTTCATTTAGTAGAAAAGTTCTTTTAAGAATTAAAGAGTTAAATGATAATTTAAAGGTAGGATTAATATCTATCCTAAAAAAAGATTTATTATTTAAAGGAGACTTTTATGTTATTAGATTAAATCATTTAATTAGCCCTTTATTAAATAGAAAAAAAAAGATATTTATTTGGCAATTAGAAAAAGAAATAGATAATAATGAATATTATCTAATTATTGATGATAGGGATCTGATTTGATTTTTGTTAAAAATTCTTCTTCATTCCAAAGAGGGATATTTAATTTTATAGCCTTATCATATTTACTTCCGGGATCCTCTCCATAGATAACTACTGATGTTTTACCACTAACGGAATTGCTTACTTTTCCTCCATAAGATTCTATTATTTCTGTAGCTTCGGTTCTTGTTATATTATTTAAAGATCCGGTTAAGACGAAAGTTTTGTCTTTAAATTCTTCCTTTTCTTCTTTTATATTAGTTAAATATTTGGTATTAACTCCTAGAGAAATTAATTTGTTAATAATTTTAATATTTTCTTTATCAAGAAAATAATCATTAATATTCTTTGCAATAATTGGTCCAATATCATAAATATTAGTTAGGGTTTCTAAGTTAGCATTTATTAAGTTAGATAGAGTTTGATAATATTTAGCTAATATTTTAGCTGTTTTATTACCTACTTGTCTAATACCTAGGCCAAAGATTAACCTTTCTAAAGAGTTATTTTTACTGTTATCAATAGCTTCTTTTAAATTAGCTATTTTTTTTAAGCCATAACCTTCGAGCTTACTTAATTCTTCTTTATAGGAATCAATATTATATATATCTGGAATTTGTTTTATAAAATTAAAATTATATAAATCTTCAACTACTGCTTCCCCTAAGCCTTCAATATTCATTGCATCTCTTGAAGCATAATGAATAATCTTTTCAATATTACGAGCTTCACAATCAATATTTAAACAATAATAGTTAGCCTCTTCATCTTTTCTTTCTAATGTACTACCGCAGATTGGACAAGATTTTATCATATGGAAATCTTTTTCTAAACCTGTTCTTTTTGTAGTAACAGCCTTTACAACCTCTGGAATAACATCCCCGGCTTTCCTAATAATGACAGTATCCCCAATTTTTATATCTTTATCAAGAACATTATCTTCATTATGAAGAGTAGCTTTTGATATAGTTGAACCTGCCACTTTAACCGGCTCTAAAACGGCATTAGGGGTAATCTTACCTGTCCTACCTACCGTAAAAATAATATCTTTTAATTTAGTTGTTACTTCCTCTGCGGGAAATTTATAAGCAATAGCCCATCTTGGTACCTTAGAGGTATAACCCATGATATCTTGAAATTTTATATTATTTAATTTAATAACAATACCATCAATATCATAAGGTAAGCTATCTCTATTAATAGTTGCCTCTTTGATATAATTTAAGACATTATCAATATTACCTACTAATTTTGAAGAAGAGTTGATTATAAATCCTAATTTTTTCATGTACTCTAAAGCCTCAAAATGACTTAATATTTTATAATCTAAAGGGTTTGGTAAATGATATATAAAACAATCTAACTTTCTCATTTTAGTGATACGGGAATCTAAATTACGAACCGATCCTGCTGCAGCATTTCTAGGATTTTGAAATAAGGATTTGTTATTATTTTTATTTTCATCATTTAACTTATTAAATGTTTCTTTACTCATATATACTTCACCACGTACTTCAATATCAATAGGTTCATTTAGTTTTAAGGGAATAGATTTGATAGTCTTTATATTATTAGTAATATCTTCCCCAACTAGACCATCACCACGAGTAGATCCCCTTAATAAAATACCTTTTTCATATATTAAAGATATGGCTAGACCATCTATTTTTAGTTCACAGACATATTCTGGATTAGTAATTTCTTTTTTGATTCGTTCATCAAATAATAAAATTTCTTCTTCACTAAAAACATTACCTAAACTTAACATGGGTATTTTATGAATAGCTTTAGCAAATTTATCTAATACCGTTGTACCTACCCTAGAAGTAGGAGAATCTTTTTGTTTATATTTGGGATATTTTTCCTCTAAAGTAATTAATTCTTGCATATATCGATCATATTCTTGATCGGATAAAGAAGGATTATCATTTAAATAATATTCATCATTAGCTTTATTTATAATACTTATTAATTCCTTTATTCTATTTTTCTGATCCATTATGTATCACATCCTAGTAATATTATAACATAAAAAAAGCATTATTTTAATAGTAATTTTAATGCTTCTTTAACTTGATCTTCTAAAGATAAACTATTATTTATATTAGGTAAAACTCTTTTTAAATCAGCTTGTTTATACCCTAGTCCTAGAAGGACTTCCACTAAATCTAAATTAGTATCAATATTAGTCTCACTTTTATTAACAAGTTTACCTTTTAAATCTAAAATTATTTGTCTAGCTATCTTATCTCCAATTTTAGGAAATTTTTTTAAATATAGAATATTTTCTCTATCTATGGCATCCATAATTCCCGTAATAGAACCTGTTGCAAGCATAGGTAAAGCCATTTTAGGGCCTAATCCTTTAACAGAGATTAATTTTAAAAACAAGTTTTTTTCTTCAAGTGTCTTAAACCCATATAAGGAATATTCATCTTCCCTAATATGAGTATAAGTATATATTTTATATTCCTTACCTTCTTCATAGGAATAAGGATTAGCTACATAGATAATATACCCAATATTGTTAGTTTCAATAATAAGATAATTACTTTCAATTAAAGTTATTTTCCCTTTTATATAACCATACATTATTTCATTTCCTTGATTTGTTTGGTTGTTAATTTTTTGAACGATTCTTCTTCAATTGTAAAGGTCATTTTCTCTTTTTTACTAAAATTATTAATTGCTTCTTTTATTAAATTATCCATTAGTTCTTTATAATCAATATTCTTGTTTTCCCAAACATGATGCATAAAGAAATTAGGATTAATATTTACTTCATTGAAATAGATTTTGTTTTCCCTCTTATCATATAAAAACTCCATCTTAGCTGTACCTTGAATATTTAGTAAAATAAATACCTGACTAGCTAATTTTTTTATCTCTTCTTCTAGAGATTTATCAATATTAGCGGGAACTATTCTTTTGATTTTACAATTATCATCGGCTTCAATAACATATTTATCTTGATAAGTACATATCTCTTCTTTTTTCTTTATTTCTTCGATTTCTGATATTTGAAATTTTTCAGAATTACCTAATACTGCACAATTATATTCATAAACATTTTCAATTACTTCTTCGATTATTATTTTACTATTATATTTTAATGCTTTTTCGATTGATAGCTCTAATTCTTCTTTCCTTTTTATTACCTCAATTCCTATACTACTACCTAAACGAGCGGGTTTAATAATTAGTGGATAAGTTAATTTATCGATTTTTTTAAACAATTCCTCTTTATCGTTTATATAGTCAGCGTAGGTTAACCAAATATATTTAATAATTGGTAGTTTATTAGCTTCTAGAATCTGTCTAACAAAAACTTTATCTTGGCCTAAAGCAGAAGCAAAAATATCACTTCCAATATAAGGAAGACCCACCAAATTAAGATAACCTTGAATAGTACCATCAGCAATATTATATCCTTGTACCATAGGAAAAGCCAAATGTAACTCTTGATATTCATGTTTGAAAAAATTAGTTGTTTGTAAAATAAAACGACCCTTCTTATTAACTAAATTTACTTTAGTAGCGTATCTTTGGATTAGTCTAAAATCACGATAACTATCAATATATTTTAACATTCCTCCAGCATACCATATTAAATCCTTAGTAATATAGATAGGTACAACTTCATATTTATCTTTATCGATATAATCCATTGCTTGGATTGCCGTTAAAATTGATATTTCATGTTCAACACTTTTGCCTCCGAAGATAACCCCAATATTTATTTTCATAATTCACCTCTAGTATTAGTATACAATATTTTAAATATTTTTAAAAGATATAATATTAAAAAAAATAATCATTTACTATGATTATTTAAAAAATGTCTAATTATATTATTTTAAAGAGTACGTATATTAATCCATATATGTTTTATAAAAGTTTTCTTTGTACTCAATAAATTTATCCTCTTTAATTGCCTTTCTGATATTTTCAGTTAATTTAATTAAAAATCTTAAGTTATGAATAGATAATAATCTTTGTCCTAAAGTTTCATTAGCAATAATTAAGTGTCTTAAGTAAGCTTTAGTGTAATTTTTACAACATTCACAATCACAGTCCTTATCAAGAGGTGAGAAATCTTCTTTATATTGAGCATTTTTAATATTTATTTTACCATTTAAACTAAAGGCATGACCATGTCTAGCTAGTCTAGTTGGTAAGACACAATCAAACATATCAATTCCTCTTTCTATTCCTTCAAATAAATCAGAAGGTTCTCCTACCCCCATGAGATAACGAGGTTTGTTCTTAGGTAAGTAAGGAATAGAATAATCAATAGCTTGATACATATTTTCTTTTGATTCATTATCATTAGCCACTCCCCCGATGGCATAACCATCAAAACCAATTTCTACTGTTTTAAGTGCACTATATTTTCTTAAATCCTGAAAGTAACCACCTTGGACAATTCCAAATAAAGATTGTTGTTCATTTTGGTGAACTTCTTTTCCTCTTTTAGCCCACCTTAAAGTTCTTTCAATACTATTTTTCATATAATCATAATCTGCACTAGCGGGAGGACATTCATCAAAACTCATAGCTATATCACTATCTAATTTATTTTGAATTTGGATAGATAATTCTGGAGTTAAAAGTCTTTTTTCTCCATTTAAATGGCTTTTAAAAGTTACTCCTTCTTCAGTAATATCCTTAGGATTAGCTAAAGAAAATACTTGGAAACCACCACAATCAGTTAATATGGGACCATTATAATTCATAAATTTATGTAAGCCCCCAGCCTTATTAATAATATCTTCACCTGGTCTTAACCATAAATGATATGTATTTGATAAGATAAAGGCAGAATTTATTTCTTTTAACTCCTTTGTATCTAAAGTCTTTACAGTAGCCTGAGTCCCAACAGGCATAAACATAGGGGTCTCATACGTCCCATAATTGGTGGTTATTTTCCCATATCTAGCTAAACAATTTATATCTTGATGATGTAATTTATATTTTATTTTCATAATTATCCCTCTTTTCAATTCTATCATAGAAAGAAAAAAATGAAAAGTTATTTTCATTTAGGAATAAATTTTAGAAATAACTGCGGTAGTAATAATACTTGGGCAATTATCCCCCTCTAGGGCTAAGTTTCTTGTTACAAGTTCCCCTCCTGAATAATTAAATACCTTTATTACATATTCTGTAGCAATAATGTGGGCATTCGGGGGCAAGTAGGCACTACATTCATATGTACCATTAACAATAAAAACATATTTACCTCTTTTTTCAGTCACATATGGCAAGTTAATATTTTGGGTAAGAACCTCCTCTTTGAAATCAATAGTATTAGTAATACTACCTGTTATTTCCATAAGACGATTTTTCTTTGAACTCAAAATAGCCAAGAGAGAAAGTACCATTAAGATAAATGTAACCATTAGTCCATACAATATACCTGTAATTGCAAAACCTTTATTATTCATTTTTTCCTCCTTTAATAATATATAACTCTTCTTGTGGTTTCAATAACTTTACTAGAATTACTTTCGCTAGTTATAATTGTATCTTTATTACCATCTGATACATAACGATTATCCCTAAGAAGTTTAAAAACCATACTAATATCAAATTCCAATCCATTATTGTCATAAGCTCGACATCTTTTAATATTTGTCTTATTAAAACTTTTATCATATGGTGATAAATCGGGTTCCCAACCTACCTTTAGGGTAGATATAGTCTCATATGTATATCCATTGTAACTTCCATTTAAGATATATGGAAAATTAGGGTGCGAAGTCGATGTGGGTTTACCAAACGGTAAGGAAATAATTTTAACATATTGGTTAGGAATAATATTATCTAGTTCTTGATAAACAGTACTTATAACCTTCTGGGTTTGTTCAATACTTGTTTTTGATAAATCACTATGTCCCTCGATATGATTCCCGATATCATAACCATGATCGACTAACCATTTTAATATTTTTTCATTATATTCAGGTTGTTCAAAAAGATAATCATTAACAAAGAAGGTGGCAGTAATATTAAAATCGGGATATTTTTCTTTATATTCTTCTAAAATACTAACCGCAGAATTAGGATCAATAATTATATTACCATCAGAATCTAATCCCGTTACTCTTATATTATTAGGTCTACCATCATCAAATGTAAGAACAATTGGACTTTTCCCGTATGAAGTAGCAATATCACCATTTATATAATCAATTAATCTTATCATTTCATAGCCTTCATGATAATAAAAATCTAGATCCTGACGGAAAGCTTCTTTCGTTCTATTATAACCATCAATATCAACATTTCCTCCCGTAAAAGTTGTCTCACTTGACTTAATATCTACAATACCATGATACATCATAACGGGTATTCTACCCAATTCATTAATACCATCAGTTTTTAATTTATTAAGATCTAACTTCCCTAAGGAAACTACTACTGATAGTTCCATATCATTAATTAATTTAGTCCCAATATCAATGCTCTGACTAATAACTCTATTGATTTCTACTTCATCATCATATTCATAATTAATTTTTAAAGTAAGTTTATTATCCAAGGCATAAGTTTCTACTTCCGTAATTTCTTTGCCTTTTAAATCATTCATTAATACCTCTTTAGGGGTAATTATTTTATTAGTTGTAACAGATTTTAAAAGAACAATAATTCCAAAGATAATTATCCCCAATACTATAAATGTTATAACTAATCTTTTTAGATTTAATTTTCTTTTACTAATTTTTTTCTCCATAGGACACCTCAACTAATATATCATTTTTTTAATTCTTGTAACTTAACACTTACTAATTTACTTACTCCCGACTCTTGCATAGTAATACCATATAAAACATCAACATATTCCATTGTTTTCTTTTTGTGAGTAATCAAAATGAATTGAGTTTTATCTTTATATTTCTTTAAATAATTACCAAAACTCTCAACATTAACATCATCTAAAGCCGCTTCAACTTCATCAAATAGGCAGAAAGGTACAATTCTAACATTTAATATAGCAAATAATAATGAAATAGCCGTTAAGGTTTTTTCTCCTCCAGATAATAAAGAAAGGCTCTGTAATTTTTTACCTGGGGGTTCTGCTTTAATATCAATACCTGTTTCTAATAAATTTTCAGGATCAGTTAAAATTAATTCTGCGCTTCCCCCTTTAAATAGATCTTTAAAGACAATTTTAAATTCTTTATTAACAAGATTAAATGTTTCAAAGAATTTATTTTCCATCGTCTTATCCATTTCTTTAATTATCTCTAATAATGTTTCCTCAGCTTTAGTTAAATCCTCTTTTTGCTTAGTTAAGAAGTTATAACGAACACTAACTCTTTCATATTCTGAAGGTGCTCCTAAATTTACTAAACCAATATTATTTAATCTAGTTTTAAGTTCCAAGACAATCTTTCTTGCTTCTGATTCTTCAATCTCTAAAATATATTTTTCTTTAGCATTAGCAAAAGTCATATTATAATCTTCTGTTAAATTAAGAAGCAGATTATCTAGTTTTACATCAATTCTATTTACCTTTATTTCTAAATTATTAATTTCTTTTTCTTTTTTAGAAATATAATTACCACTAGATTTAGATGTTTCTTCTAATTCGTTTAAATTATTTTCTATTTTTTCTTTATCTAGTTTAATCTTATCAATCTCAGTTTTAAGAGAATTAATTTTTTCTTTGGTTTGATATAGATTAGTTAATAATTTACTCTCTTCTGTTTCTTGATAATTATTATCAATATTGGTTATCCCTTTGGATTCATTAGTAATATTCTCTAATTCTTGTTCATTATTACTAATTATTATCTCTAGACGATTAATATTATCTAATAATTCATTCTTTCTAGTTCTATCTATATATAAATTATTTTCCATGCTAACAATTTCTGTATTTAGACTAGTAAGTTTATTGTTTATCTCTTTATTTTTTTCTAATAATTTACGATATTCGTTTTGGTAATTATCTAAATCATATTTTTCTTTAATAAGGTTATTTGAGACCTGATTACCTCCGGTGATTGATCCTCCAACATTAACTACTTGTCCATCTAAAGAGACAATTTTATATCTTTTATTAATTAACTTACTTATCTTATTAGCAGAGTCAATATCTTCCACGATAATGACATTACCTAATTGATTTAACATAATATTACGATACTTATTATCATAAGTAATTAATTTATCTGCAGTATTTATAAATCCTTCGATATTTCTAATTTCATTTAATGTATTATCATCAATATTTCTAGGTGAAATAACTGACAAAGGAAAGAAAGTAGCTCTACCTATATTATTGTCTTTTAAATAATTTACTAATTCTTTAGCAATGTTTGGATTATCTACCACTAGATAGGTTAATGATATACCTAATGAAGTAGAAATAGCTACGGAATATTTATTATCTACTTCAAATAATTTACCAATAACATTATGAATACCAGTAAATTTAGGGTTATCTAGAATACTCTTTACTGATTTAGGTAATGATGAATTATTAATGATAGAATTCTCTAAGTATTCAATTTTATATTTTAAATCTATTATTTCTTTAGAACTACTATCTAATTTCTTTTTGAAAATGCTTTCTTCTTCTTTTAAACTATTATACTTTTCTGTATCACTAGTTAAAGTATTACCTACAATATCTAATTTTTTATTTAATAATTCAATTTCATTTTGGGTTTTTTTAATATTATTAGTTATCTTTAATTCTTCTTCTTTTAACTCTACAAGATTATTTTTAATACTATCATTATCAATATATTTAATTCTTTCCTTTAATAACCTAATATCAGCATCCGTTTTTTCATGTTGTCTAGTTAATTCAAGCAAGTCATTTTGTTTTATTCCCAACAGATCATTTATTTTTCTTAATTCTTCTTTATCTTTAATAATATTAACATCATATGATCCTAGGTTAGAAGATAGATTACTTACTTCATCAGTTAATGATTCTATTTTAAATTTACTTTCTTGATATTCATTATTTAGTTTTACAATATCATTAGTAATTAATGCAATTTCAGTATTTTTTAACTCATCCTTTATTTCTAAATATTGATTAGCTTTATCAGCTTGTTCTTTTAAAGGATTAAGCGAAGTTTCTAATTCTAAAATAATATCGTTAACCCTGTTTAAATTAAGATTAGTTCTTTCTAATTTACGAATCGCTTCTTCTTTTCTTCTTTTATATTTTAAAACCCCTGCGGCTTCTTCAAGAACGACTCTTCGGTCAATCGCTTTATTTGATAGTATTTCATCTATCTTACCTTGAGAAATTATGTTATAGCTTTCTTTGGCCGCACCTGAATCGGTTAATAAATCAATAATATCTTTAAGGCGACATCTTTCATTATTAAGATAATACTCATTTTCTCCACTTCTGAAAAGAACTCTTTTAATTGAGACTTCATTATAATCGATTGGTAAATGTCTATTTTCATTATCAAAAATTAAGGTAACAGAGGCACTATTTAAAGGTTTTCTACTTTTACTTCCAGAAAAAATTATATCTGAAGAAGAATCTCCCCTTAAAGATTTTAAAGATTGTTCTCCTAGAACCCAACGAACAGCATCAACAATATTTGATTTACCTGAACCATTGGGACCAACAATTCCATTTAAATTTTTTCCTAATTCAAGGACTATTTTATCTGCAAAAGATTTAAATCCATATGCTCTTATCTCTTTTAAATACATTATGTTTCACCTTACTATCTATCTAATTATATCTTATTTAGTATTTTATTGCAATAAAAAAGAAGATTATTTCTCTTCTTTGGCAATATATTCTTCGGTTACTTCCTTATCTATTTGTTTTTCTATTTCCTCAGTCAACTCTTCATCATTTATTATATCCCATGGTTCTTCTTCTTCTTCAATAGCAATTTTTATTTTAGTATCTCCTACTATTTCTATACCTAATTCTTTTTCTATCTCCAAATTAATAGTATTTCCATCTTCTTTTGCCGATAGACAAGATGGTTGTTTTAGACTTCTCACAATTATATCTTTAGTAGATGAATCAGTTGTTTCTCTTTGTTTAACCGATACTAATTCTTTATAATTAATTGTTTTAGTAGTTACTGTTGTTTTTGTATCATTATCATAAGAATACCAGACATTTACATCAAAACTACCATTAATTACAATTTTATCATTCTCTTCTTTTCCCTTAAAATTATGGTTTATTACCCAGCATCCTAGCACAGTATTGGGTGTATTATCTACATTTACTGTATAAGTATTCTTATAATACTTTTTACCCTTACCTACTACTGCTTTTGTTACTATTTCCTTATATACTGACAAGTTAATCACCCCTCACTTTAATGTATGATAAAGGGGGTAAAAAAGTACCAGTTTTAAGTTAGATCACTAGTCTTTATAATAAAAATATTATTGTCTTTATAAAAAGCATAAAAAATATCTTCTAAATTTATATTTTTTCTACTAAGTAAATTATTAACCCACTTTTCATCTTTTTTTAAATATTTTAAAGTGTCTTCCTGAATAATACTATCTAAAATTAATGGTAAAGGTAAAATCCTCTTATTTTGTTCATTAGGAAAAATAGATAATTTACCATTAGTTTCTAAAACAGCATATTCTATTTCCTCGATTGATTTGTAACCTTTTTCTCTTATTTGGACCAATAAATCATCTAGATTATATTTTTGTTTAGCCATTTCACTATAATTTAATTTTCCCTCTTTAATTATAACTGAGGGATTACCATCTAAGAATATTCTGAATTTTTGTTTTTTCATTGAAATAAGTGCTAAAACTACTTGAAGAATAGTTAATGTAATGATCGGTATGACAGCCCTTAAGATATTTTCATTATAGTTCTCAATCGATATAACCGTTAACTCCGCGATTAAAATTGAAACAATTAAATCAATAATACCTAATTGTCCCACTTCTCTTTTACCCATAATACGATATATTACAAATATTAAAAAATAGAAAAATAATGTTCTTAAGGTTATTATAAATAAATCCATTTTATCACCATTAATATAATGTAACTAAGTATATTTTTTTATACAATTTCATATTAATTATTAGGTGATATAATGATTTTTAATTATTTAAAGGTAATTCTTTATATGTTTCTAGTTATGTTAGGTTTAACAATAATTGTAACTATCTTTAATTACATTGGTCTATTAAATGGCTTTATCTTTTCCATAGTTAAATTATTAATACCCATTATTGCTATTATATATGGAGGTTACCTATTGGGAAGGAAATCTATCAAAAAGGGTTATCTTGAAGGTATCAAATTAGCTATTATTACAATTATATTTCTATTAATACTTAATTTAATTTTCAAGAATAGTTTTAGTTGGCAGAATATAATTTATTTCCTAATCCTAATAGGTAGCTCAATGCTAAGTAGTATGATTGGTATAAATAAAAATAAAAGCAATGGTTAATTGCTTTTTTTTATTATTCAGTTAATAAATTCCTTAATGATGTAACGTCTAATCCTTTACTTTTTAGAAACTTAATAATATTATCTAAATCCGTAAGTGTTTTGCTGGTAGTATCTAAATAAATAATTAAGCCACTTTCCAAGTTAGTTTTGAGATTATTATAACTATTTAATAAAACATTAATAGTATATAAATTATTACTAGAACATGCATTTAAAGTTGATTTGTTATAATTAGTAGTAAGACAATAAATTGGTTCATTATTAAAGGTTCTTTTTATTAAATTGTTAGAAAATAAGATAATATCTGGAGAATATTCTAAATTATCACCAAGAGAATATATTTCATAATTAAATAATATTTTTCTTAAATAATTTATATTTTTTATTAAGATTTTATAATCGATAAAAAAACTAGCTGTAACATTATTGCTATTTAAAATATTGGTTATTTTTTCTAAGTTATTAATGCTAGTTAAACTAAAAATAATTGTTACCATTTGTTTATTTGGATTACCTTTAATAATAAATTTATCATTATTGTCTTTTAGAGAAATATTAGGACTAATAGCTAAATACTTAAAATTATTAGAGTTAAAAACTCCCAACTCCCTCATATTGGTATAACTTTTATCAACATCTACCTTCCTTCCATTAATGCCCGGTATGATCGTCATATCATTAATAGTAGCATCAATTGGTTCAATATAATAATCTTCTTTAGTGCTTTCTATTTTTACCATAATAGGATCTTGTTCATTAATAACTGTGATTACTTTATCAGTATAGAAAAAACTAAAACAAATAAGGATAACTATACCAATTATTTCGAATGCCTTTTTCATATCATCACCTATTAAAATATATGATATGTATAAGTAGATAATGAAAAAAAAGAGACTATTTTCTCTCTTATTCTATGGTTTCACCAGCAACTCCTAAGAAATTATGTGTTTTAGGAGTCTGTCCAATTATACTATATTCATAACACTCATTAATAGCTGATATGAGATTATATGATGTGTATACTATATTATTATTATCTATATAGAAATATATATCTAGACTATCATCTAATTCTATACTATTTTCTAATCTTTCTATATAAACGTTTCTTCTAGTAATGAGCTCTTCTTTAGTCAAAGATTTTTTAGTAACACTATCAACAAAAGGCTCAGTATTATAACTACCACTATTATATAATAATCTAACAATTACTACATCAAAAATATATGCTGCTAATCTCTTATAATTGTAATTAATTATGCTTAATATTTCCTCATTAGTAACTTCTTTTTTATTTAATAAATCTATATTTATAATATTTTCTTGTTTTATTGATTCTGTTTTTTTATTATATACAATTTCATATATTATACTTAGGATATTACCATTTAAATAAGTTTTTATTTCACTAGTAGCTTCAAATGATTTATCAGTATCTTTTGATTCTAGAAACAAATTATAATTATCCTCAACTACCTTTAATATTTCCGTTTGTTTTGTTAAAAAATTAGTAAAGACATCACTATCTAAATTTTTAAAATTAATTTTCTTAATTTCAATATTTTCACATTTCCCATTATTGACACATCTATCAAAGACCACATCCTCATATTCTAGATAATCCTCAGCATTATATTCTTCTGAATAATCGATTTCATACTTGGTTATTGATTCATCTTCATTATTTTTTCCTTGATTATTTATAAAAACAGCATAAACAAAATATCCAATAATTGTAGAAATTATTAATACTATTATAATACCTATAATTGTTAACCTATTCATTTTAATTTTACCTTTCATATAGCCTCCTTATTATATTAATATAATAATACTTTATTAAGTATTTGTCAAACAAAAAGAGATTATTTCTTATCTCCTTTTAATAAATCTTTTCTTGATAAATTTAATTTACCTTTTTTATCATAACCTGTAGCAATAGCTAATACTTCATCTCCCACTTTAACAATATCTGATGTTTTCTCTACCCTATTTGTATCAAGTTGAGATATATGGATTAAACCTTCACAACCAGGCCATAATTCAACAAATGCTCCGAAGTCTTCAACCTTTACTACTTTAGTTGTATATATTTTACCAATCTCTACTTCACGAGCAGCTTCTTCAATCATCTCTTTAGTTCTTTTTATAATCTCAGGATCAGAATGATAAATAATTACTCTACCATCATCTTCGATATCAACTTTAACAGCATTTTTATCATTTACTGAGGTAACATTACTACTTTCTAAGATAATTTTAGTTATCGTTTCCCCACCTCGACCAATTACATCTTTTATTTTTTCTGGACTAATTAATAATTGTTCAATTTTTGGAGCATATTTTGATAATTCTTTTCTTGGTTCCGGAATAGCCTTAGTCATAACATCCAATATTTGTAATCTTGCTTTCTTTGCTTGATCTAATGCCTCAGATAATATTTGTTTAGTTACGCCTTTAATTTTAATATCCATCTGCATAGCACAAATACCTTCGGTTGTTCCTGCCACTTTAAAGTCCATATCTCCCATATGATCCTCTAATCCTTGAATATCAGTGAGAATAGTATATTTATCATCTTTAGTAATAAGTCCCATAGCAATCCCTGCGACTGGTCTTTTAATAGGAACTCCAGCGGCCATTAATGACATACACCCCGCACAAATAGATGCTTGTGAGGAAGAGCCATTACTTTCTAAAACTTCTGATACTACTCTAATGGTATAGGGAAATTCTTCTTCAGAAGGTATAACCTGTGATAAAGCTCTTTCTCCTAAAGCTCCATGTCCAATTTCTCTTCGACCAGGAGAACCATACCTTCCCGTTTCTCCTACTGAGAATTGTGGGAAATTATAGTGATGCATAAATCTTTTTTCATCTTCAATACCTAGGCCATCTAATATCTGATGTTCCCCTAAAGCTCCTAAAGTAGTTATAGATAAAACCTGAGTTTGACCTCTAGTAAATAGAGCTGAACCATGAGTTCTAGCTAAGATATCAACTGAAGCAGATAAATCTCTTATTTCTTGCATTT
>CAYWKX010000004.1:0-26793 GCA_964459185.1 uncultured Muribaculaceae bacterium
TGGCTTAACACACTGCCCTTTCACGGCAGCATTCATGGATTCGAATTCCATACTGGTCACCAAATTTGATTATAATATTTTTAAATACTATGAAAAGGATAAGATTATATACATTGTTCTTTTAAGAGAGTTAGTGGGTGGTGAGAACTAACAAACAAGTATTTAATTACTACCTTAAAGTTGAGTCCGAAAGGAATCTTCGGTTGAAACCGTTATTTAATTAAGTCCAAAAGAGGATGGTACCGTGTTAGAAAAACACTCCTTATGTATTTTCATAAGGGGTATTTTTTTATATAATAGTTCAGGAGGGAGTAGTAAAATGAACAAACAAGGACAAATATTGGGTTTTTTATCATTAAATGATATTGAAGGTAAGTCTTTCTATGCAGAGTTAGAAAAAATGTCTCTAAGTGGCTTAATAGAGTTGAGAAAACAATTGTCTGGTCATTCTGAGGAACTTGTAGAGGAGTTAATTGCTATGCAAACCAATTGGGATGTTTGTAAAGCTATCATTGAGTGTTATGAGAATGGTAATGTTAATTTCGAATCGATACTTACTAAAGCACAAAGAAAAAGGAGAAGACAGGGAAGAAAATAAGACTAAAAAAACAAAAGGGGAAAGGAAGTGGAAGAAATGGTTAATGTTAAAGGAGATATGAATCTTAATGTTTTAAATCATAGTTGTGCTCATTTATTAGCTCATGCAGTAAAAAGATTATATAAAGATGCTTTATTTTGGGTAGGACCTGTAATCGAAGAAGGGTTTTATTATGATATTGATTTGAAAGGTGAGGCTATAAAAGAAGAAGATCTTGAAAAAATTGAAAAGGAAATGAAGAAAATTTCTAAGGATAATAAAAGGATTATTAAAATAAATTTAACTAAAGAAGAAGCTTTAGAAATGTTTAAAAAAGATCCTTATAAAATCGATTTAATAAATAATATGTCTGATGAAATATCAATTACTGCATACAAACAAGATGATTTTATTGATTTATGTCGTGGACCTCATGTTGAATACACTAAAGAAATTAAATATTTCAAATTATTGAAAGTAAGTGGAGCATATTTTAAGGGCGATTCCAAGAATAAAATGTTACAAAGGATCTATGGAATATGTTTTGATACCGAAGAAAAATTAGTAGCTTATTTGAATTTTCTTGAAGAGGCCAAAAGGAGAGACCATAAAAAATTAGGGAAAGAACTTGGTTTATTTATGATGAGTGAATATGGACCAGGCTTCCCATTTTGGTTACCAAATGGAATGATTATTAGGAAAGAATTAGAGGATTTTTGGTATCAAGAGCATACTAAAGAGGGATATAGTTTTATTAAAACTCCGGTTATGTTAAATCAAAAACTATGGGAAGTATCAGGACATTGGTTTAATTACAGGGAGAATATGTATACTAGTGAAATTGATGATGAATTATATGCCATCAAACCCATGAATTGTCCTGGGGGACTACTTGTTTATAAAAATGGGTTACATTCTTATAAAGATTTACCAATTAGATGTGGTGAATTAGGACTTGTTCATCGACATGAAGCTTCAGGAGCCTTAAATGGTTTATTTAGGGTTCGTAGTTTTACTCAGGATGATGCTCATATTTTTATGAGAGAAGATCAGATGGAAAGTGAAATAGTTAGATTAATTAACTTCATTAATAGAATTTATAAGGTATTTAATTTAGAATATAAGATAGAATTATCAACACGTCCAGAAGAGAAGTTTATTGGAGATATCAAAGTCTGGGAAAAGGCTGAGGCGGTTTTAGCAGCTGCTTGTAAGAAAGCAGGCAAAGAGTATAAAATTAATCCAGGGGATGGAGCCTTTTATGGCCCAAAGTTAGATTTTCATATTAAAGATTCTCTAGGAAGAACTTGGCAGTGTGGGACAATTCAATTAGATATGAATTTACCTGAAAGATTTGATTTAACTTATATAGATTCTGATGGTTCAAAGAAAAGACCAATTATGTTACATCGAGTTATCTATGGGGCTATCGAAAGATTTATTGGTATTTTAATTGAACATTATGCTGGAGCATTTCCTTTATGGCTTTCTCCAGTTCAAGTAAATATTATACCTGTTAATAATAAAATTCATTTGGAATATGCTAATAAAATTAAAAATTTATTACTTGAAGAGGGTATTAGGGTAGAACTTGATTCTAGTGATGAAAAACTTAGTTATAGAATGCGTAATTCTCAAGTTAATAAAATACCATATTCGGTAATTATTGGAGATAAAGAAAAGGATAATAATTCACTTAGTTATAGAAGATATTCGAAAGAAGAAACCGTTAGTGTTTCTGATATAGAATTCATAAAAATGATGAAAGAAGAAATCAAAAATAAAATGTAAAGTATATTAAAATACTTTACTTTTTTCTTGAATTTAATATATAATTAAGATGAGGTGGAAGATGCATAAGAAAGCTTTAGAGATTTTAAGTATTTTAGAGCAACATGGCTATACTGCCTTTATCGTGGGTGGATATGTTAGGGATTTTCTACTAAATAAAAAGACTTTAGATATTGATATTTGCACTAATGCTAAACCAAAGGAAATTGTCGATATTTTTGATGTTGTAACTGTTTCTGATATGCAATATGGTTCAGTTGAGGTGATATACAAAAATGTTAAAGTCGATATTACAACCTTTCGTAAGGAAATTAAATATGAGGATAATCGTAAACCTATCAAAATAAAATATATTAATGATTTAAAAAAGGATTTATTAAGAAGGGACTTTACGATTAATACTTTATGTATGAATGATAAAGGTGAAGTTTTAGATATATTAAATGTTAAAACAGATTTAGATAAGAAAATAATTAAAACAGTAGGAAATGCTCGATATAGAATAAGAGAAGATAGCTTGAGGATTTTGAGAGCGGTTAGATTTGCTACTATTTTGGATTTTGATATTGATAAGAAAACAGCATTTTATTTAGCAAAATATGCTTTTTTATTAAAAAGATTGTCTTATAATAGAAAAAAGGAAGAATTAAATAAAATATTTTCTTCTCCGAATAAGGAAAAAGGGCGTAAATTATTACTTAATTTAAAATTATATAAGACCTTAGAACTAGATAATTTAAAAGATATAGTTATGGTTAATGATATTATAGGAATATGGACCCAATTAGATGTTGATGATATCTATCCTTTTACTAAATTAGAGAAAGAGCAAATGAGAAATATTAGAGTATTATTAGAAAAAGATGAGATAGATAAGTATACTTTATATAAATATGGTTTATATCTTTGTAGTGTAGTATATGATATTAAGGGACAGGATAAGAAAAGGATAACTAATATATATAGTAAAATGCCAATTTATACAGTTAATGAAATTGATATGCCACCGATGGAAATAGCTAAAATATTAAATAAAGAACCTGGTGGTTATTTAAAAGATATAATTGCAGATTTGGAAAAAGAGATTATTAATAATGATTTAAAAAATGATTATGAATCTTTAAAGAAATACATTATTGATAATTATAAATAACATCTTAAGTTTTAGATGTTATTTTTCTTTTCTTTTTATAAATAATTAGATATAATAAAGACAAAGGTGAAACAATGAAAAAAATAATTATAATTTTTCTTATTTTAATGTTTTTCTTATTTCTATCATTAATATTGATTTTGAAAAGAAATCGTAATTATGAGAAAAATATAATTAATGAGATAAAAGATAATTATGATTTAAAAGAAAAATTATTATATTTAAATAAATATAATAATTACTATATATTTAAAACCAGTAATTATATTATTGTACTAGATAGAGACTATCAGGAAATAGTTAAAAGAAATAGTGATGAGTTATATAAAATTGATGATAAGTATGATATTATATATAAGAAAGAACTATTAATGTATGAAGTAGTAAGCATTACAAATAAGAAATCACTGTATGTTTATTATGATGCTTTAACAGGAGAAAAAATAAATTCTATTGTTTTAGGAGGTTAGAGAATGAAAGAAGAGATATTAAATTTGGTAAAGGTAAAACCTATTATAGTACCAAGATATTTATTTAATAATTATAAGAGATTGAATATGACTGAAGAGGAATTTGTTATCTTAATTTATCTACTTGATCTTGGATATGAGTTTATGTATAATCCTTTATCTATAAGTGAAGAATTACATATAGATAAATTTAAAGCTATGGAGTTAATTAACTCTTTAGTTGAAAAAAAGATTATTTCTTTTGAGGTAAAAAAGAATAGTCAAAATCAAAAAGAAGAATATATTTCTTTAGAATTATTATATAGTAAATTATTTAATTTATTAATTGAGAGAAAAGAGGAAACAAATATTGATAACGCTGATATCTTTTCAGTGTTTGAAGCGGAATTTGGTAGAACTTTATCACCAATGGAAATGGAGATAATAAAGGGGTGGGTTAACTCTAATTTTTCTTATGAATTGATGCTAGAGGCTCTAAAAGAAGCGACTTATAATGGTGTTAATAGTCTACGATATATTGATAAAATTCTTTATGAATGGAAGAAAAAAGGTTTAGTAACGAAAGAGGATATAATTAAAGAAAAAGAGAAATATCATTCATCAAAGAAGGAAAAAAAGGATGTTTTTGATTATAATTGGTTAGAGGATGAATAGAGTTTTAGATTACTTGGAAGAATTATATCCTAATGCTAAAACAGAATTAGAGTTTAATAAAGATTATGAATTATTAATTGCTATAGTTTTATCTGCTCAAACTACTGATAAAGTTGTTAATAAGGTAACAAGAGTTTTATTTGAAAGATATCCTTCTTTAGAGGAACTTGATAATGCTTCTGTCCACGATATTGAAGCTATTATAAGGGAGATAGGGACATATAAAAAGAAGAGTATTTATATTAAAGATATTGTTCGTAGGATAAGAGAGAATAATGATGTTATTCCTAATAATAGAGAATTTTTGAGTAAATTAAATGGGGTAGGAAGAAAAACCATAAATGTCTTTTTATCTACAATTTATAATGAACCTTTAATTGGAGTGGATACCCACGTATCTAGGGTTAGTAAAAGATTAGGTTTAGTTAAGAATAGTGATGATATTCTAATAATTGAAGAGAAATTAAACAAACAAATACTAGATGATAAAAAAGGTAAATTTCATAAACAGATGGTTTTATTTGGTAGATATAAATGTAAAACTATTAGACCTCTTTGTAATGATTGTAAATTAAAAGATATATGTAAAAAATAGACATACGTCTATTTTTTTAGTTATGAATAGTTATTGTTTTTATTTTACTTATAGTTTCACCTTTATAAGTTACTGTATACTTTAATGAATAAATACCAGCAGGTAAATTATTAATGGTGTTTTTTAAGGTGGTAGAATTTGTATAAGTAGAATTTACCGTTAAACTACTATTGGTAAGTTTATAAGTTATTGTTACATCTCCAGTTATATCGTTACCATCGTAGGTGACGGTCTCCGGTTCATGGACATAATTACCAACTTTTGGGGTGATGGTAACGCTTCCAATATCTAATGATAATTTATATCCTGTTCCTGTAATGCTAATATCTCTTGTTACACCATCACTGGCATTAGCCTGATAATTTTCATATTCTGTTTTTATAAGGAGGGTGATTGTTCTATCCCCTTCAAATCCTGAGGCGTAATAAGTATATTCATTATCAGTAGTAAAGGCAAGAGGGGTTAAAGTATCATCGCTATTTTCAGTATATATTCTAAAACCTATATCTCCTAAGGTTTTTTCGTTATAGTTTAATCTTTCCTCTAGAAGAGCTTGGGAACCATTACCAAAAATTGATTGACTAAAATAATCTTCTAGGTAGCTTTCTTTTAATACCTTTGGGGTTTCAAAATCCCATGATAGAGTTATTCCTTCCGAAGACTTAGTTGCGGTTAGATTAGTTACATCATCTAATTTGGCAAATCTATCTGATACTTCGGTAGGTTGAGTACCTTTAATAAAATATTCGGTTAAGATAAAATCTTTAGGGGTATACTGACTAGGCATTTGCGCGGGCCAAGATCCAAATTCAACATTCGATGCTACAACAGTAGCGGGCATTGACCAATTGGTAGTTGATTTTGGAATGTATTTCATAACTGCCGCCATAAGGGAATCCTTTGGAGCGCTGGCACCAGTTAAATAATGCTCAGCAGTTAATTCTTCATAACCATACCAAAGGGCAACAGAATGCTCGGGGGTATAGGCTATTGTCCATAGGTCTACTACAGCTGAAGTTGGGATACTAAGTCTTTTGGCTGTATCACCATCTATATTTGATGTTCCTGTTTTGGCAGCAACAACTGAACCAGGGACTCTGGCTCCACCATTGAATCCACTATCAACGGCATATTTTAAAACATTATTTACTAAATATGATGTAGAGTCAGCCATAACTCTTTCTTTTTGATATTTAAATTCTTCTATTTTCCCTGTTGAACGATATTCTATTTTAGTAACACAATAAGGATCAATATGATAACCACCATTGGCAAAGGCAGAATAAGCAACTGCTAATTCTAATGGGGTAAATCCAGAACCACCACCAATAGCATAAGCTTCGTGTAGAGCCCCATCTTCCAATGCTGGATCAAGCCCTAAACCTTGAACAAACTTTAAGATGTTTTTCTTACTTACTTGTTGAAAAGCTTTTAGGGCTGGAATGTTTCTTGAAAAAGCTAAAGCGGTTCTTAAAGTTATTAATCCAAAATAACCTCCATCCCAGTTGCCAACTTCTGGTCCATTGGTATATGTCCATTTTTCATCATTAAATAAAGTATATGTAGAAAAATTATTAAATTCAAAGCCTGGTCCATAATCAAATAATGGTTTAGCAGTTGAACCGGGTTGCCTTTTAGCCATTGTGGCATAATTATAGGTTCTTTCTCCTTCACGGTTACGTCCTGCCCCAATTGCTACAATTGCGCCATTATTAACATCCGTTACAGCAATCGCAGCTTGAACAACATCGTTTTCCCAACCTTTATATGATTCGCCACTTAAAACTGAATTAATTCCATCTTGAATATCTTTTCTCATGGTTGTATATATTTTCATTGATACTAAATATGGATCGTTCTCAGTTTTAGCAATAACTTCCTCAACAACAGTATCAATAAATCCTTGATAACCATCCTTTTCGGTAGTACCTACTAGTAGACTCTCGACACTAACTGAGTTAGCAAAATCGGCTTCATCTTGGGTAATATAACCATGCCTAACCATTAAATTTAAAACAGTAGCTCTTCTTTTGGTAGCTTCTTCAGGATAATTATAAGGATTATATCCATTTGGTGATTGGAATAAGCCAATTATTAATGAAGCTTCCGGTAAAGATAATTCTGATACTGATTTGCCGAAATAGTATTTAGAGGCCTCTTCAACACCATAGATATTTCCTCCTAGTAAACTATCATTTATATAGAATTCAATAATTTCTTCCTTAGTATATTTTTTCTCAACAAAGAAGACTGATAAATAAATATCTTTTAATTTCCTAATGATTGACTTCTCAGTTGAGGTTAAGTTATTCTTTACAACCTGCATAGTTAGAGTAGAGGCCCCTCCAGCATAATCATTACCAGTTAATTGACCAAAACTGGCCTTAATGAATCTGGCTATATCCACCCCGTTATGTTGAAAGAATCTGGAATCTTCAGTAGCTATAAGAGCATCAATTAAAACCTGAGGTAAATCATCGTAAGTAACAGACTCTCTTTTTTCACGGCCAAGGGTTGCAATAACTGAACCACTAGAGTCGTAGACAACTGTTTGATCTTGGTTAGCTAAAGCATCTGGATCAAAAGTACCAGCACTTGAGATAATATAAATTAGTAATGCTGCGATAGAAATAATCACAACAATACCACCGATTAAAATAATAGTTAATATTTTTTTCCACCATTTTCTTTTTGTTTTCTTTTTCTTTTTACTAATAGGTTTCTTTTTTGAATTATTTTTTTTCATATTATCTCCTTCTTTTTTATTCTTTATCCTAATAATACTATCATCATTAATGGTACTATTATTAGTTTTTGAAGGGGTTTTTATAGTTTTTCTATTTTTAATTCTTCTTATTAACTTCTTTATCAACTTAAAAATACCATCTATATTTAAATAAATAATAACTAATCCCAATAAGATGGGGATATAAATTAGACCTTTCCACCTTAAAAAGACAACTGCACTAACACTAAGAATAACAAAGATTATACCTAATGTTATTTCATCTTTCTTTAATCTTTTTAAATACTTCATTTTTCCTCCATATATTTATCTAATACTTTTAAGTAATCTAATCTTGGTTGATATTTTAATTCTATTATTCCACATCTTTCTTCAAAGAATGATAAAGGTATTGATTTTCGATTACTATTATTTATAAAGTCTATTAATTCTTGGCCTAATAATAGATATGTTTTATCTAATGAGTTAAACCTTATTATCAAAAAAACAATTCCCTTATGATATATTACCTTCTTTATATGATCAAATTGATGTCTATGAATGTTTATTAAAGGGAAACTAGTTTCACTCTTTGTTTCCTTAGCATCAAATTCAATATATTTTTCTTTATATATACCATTATAATCTAAAGTAGATATGTTCTCAAAGAAAGCTTCTCTGATTTTAGATTTATTGTAATCTACTCTTGTAATTTTAATTGGGGTAGGTTTCTTATAAATCAAAGCTATATTATTATCTATATAGTAATTATTAGTGATATTGATATCATTTTCTAAATCCATACCTCGATTAGCGTGGTTAACATAATTTTGCATTAACATCACCATTAATAATTATACTATAAATATAAATAATTTTCTACTTTATTTTGTAATCATTTGTTATCTTTTGTCGAAACTGATGTAAATATTTAAGTATTGTGTTATTTTAAATAGGGTGATAAAATGTTTACAAAAAATTTAGTAAATGATATGTTTGATGCTATGCTAGAGGATATATGTCTTTTAAAGTTAGATTGTAAAATAAGATTTATGAAAAAGTATTAATTTTTTTCATAAAGGGTGTTATAATAAAATTAAAGAAGGTGTAATTATGTTAGAAAAGGGCTCGCAATTAAAAGGGTATATTCAAAGAGAAATAAAAGATATCCCAATGCATTCTAATTATGGATATACTTATTTCTTTTGTAGAACTTTTTTAGAACGATTATATAAAAGCAATCCTGATAATTTTATATTAAGAGGTAGTTATTCTCAATTTGCGAATTTAAAAATGTTAACAAGACCATTAACGGATATAGATTTGGTTACTTTTGGGTTAATTGAACAAGGAAAGGATATTGTTGAAAATACTATTTATAAACCAGATAAGATAAGATTTGAAATAAAACAAAAATTTGTAACTACTAATGCTACAATCAATTATAGGATAAAATGTATGTTTGATAATATTCAACATTTAATAACTTTAGATTTAAAAAAGGATAGATTATTTGACTCAAAGCAAATGGAATTACCTAAATTATTTAGTCAAGATAAAGAATTTTATGTCAATGCTGCAACTTTAGAAGAGGTAATTGCTAATAAATTATATATTGTTTTATTAAATTTATATCTTTTTAATAAATTAGGGAAAGAATTCCGAAGAATAAAAGATTTTTATGATCTACAATGTTCTTTAGAACTTGGAATATTTGATGAAGATAAGGTAAGGGAGTTGTTTACTAAGAAAATAAAGGAAGATGAATTTTTAGCTAATTATTTTTTAGAGGGGAATTTATTTAATAAAGAATTTGTTAAATTAAATGAAGAGAATTGGAATCAGGATAAAAGAAAATATGAATTTAAAGACGAGGTAGGTCTTGAAGGGGCCGTTGAAAAGGTAAATGATTTTATAAATAAAAAAAGATAAGAACTTATCTTTTTTTTGTTTTTGTTATATTTTCATATGAGAAGGCATTAATTAATAACCAAGTTTTAAAATCTAAAGAAGGATTAGCTAATTTATATTCCATTATTAATTCCTCTTTTGGTTTTCCTAACTTATCACAAAGTTCTTGAATGGCTAATTCATTCTTTAGCCAATACATAAAGTCATAATTTAGATCTTTATATTTAACTTCAAAAAGTTTAAAACTAAACTCTAGATTAAGTCTTGGTTTTCCTAATTTATCACAGAGATCTTGTATTTCTAACTCTCTTTTTATCCAATCATTAAAAGATAAAGAAAAATTTTCGGTAGAACTTTTTTCAAGATTATATTCTAATTCTAGGACAAAGTAACTCTTATTTAATCTAGTAGTTATTTCCTCAGCTAAATTAGAAGTTATAATAGGTTTAAAATTATTCTTCTTTATTTGATCATAAGCATCATTGATTATTTGCATCATTTGTTTACCTTCTATCGAATTAATATTTATATCAGGATGATACTCTTTAGCTAAAGAATGATATCTTCTTTTAATTTCTTCTTCAGTAGCATTAGGATTTAATCCTAAAATTAAGTAGTTTTTCATATAGCCCCCCTTTCATTTGTGTGGTATTATACCATAAAATAAAAAATATAGCAATTTTTTCATTTTTTTGATATAATTATATTATAGGTGAAAAATGAAAAAGGTAGATAATATGGTTATAGTGGGTTTTGTTTTAAATATTTTGTTAGGGATAACACTTATTTTGGCTAGGCTTGATAGTTTGGTACAAATTAATTTCTTCTTTGTGTCCATTTTTGCTCTTGCTGGGGTACTGGGGATTATTAATTTTATTACAAGCAAAGAAAAAAAGAAGAGAAACTATTTTTCTTTAATATTTGGGATTTATTCGATTTGGTTAGCGTGTTTGGCATATGTTTATTATTCGTTATTTATTATTGCTATGCCAATTATTTTCTCTTTATATGCCTTATTGGTAATGACCTTTATAATTATAAAATGTATTGAAAAAAGAACGATAGGTAGGATAATTACCTCTATCTTATCGTTAGTTATTAGTATTCTTCTAATCTTTAGGCCAATTTTAGCAGTTAATTATTATTTTAAAATAATTGGTATCTATTTAATTATTGTACCAATAGTGATTATAATGGAGGAAAAGAAGGTATTTAGCAAAAAATAATTATTAAAAAGACTAAAATAAGAAGAAATTCTTATTTTTTTTAAAAAATGTTCCATAATATGAAAAATATGTTATAATTATTCCTTGTGTAAAAAAAGAGGGTGTATTATATGAATAAAATACGTAATATTGCTATCATTGCTCATGTTGACCATGGGAAGACAACCTTAGTTGATCAATTATTAAGAAAATCAGGAACATTTAGGGATAATGAAAATATTGTTGAGAGGGCTATGGACTCTAACGATATTGAAATTGAAAGAGGAATAACTATTTTAGCTAAAACAACAGCGATTAACTATAATGGATATCGAATTAATATTTTGGATACTCCAGGTCATGCCGATTTTGGCGGGGAAGTAGAAAGAATTATGAATATGGTTGATGGGGTTTTACTAGTAGTAGATGCTTATGAAGGAACAATGCCTCAGACAAGATTCGTATTGAAAAAGGCTTTGGAAGCTAAGGTAAAACCAATTGTTTGTATTAATAAGGTAGATAAACCTACCGCTAGAATCAGCAAGGTTATTGATGAAGTAATAGATTTATTTATTGAATTAGGGGCAACTGATGAACAATTGGATTTTAAAGTTATTTATGTTTCTGCTTTAAATGGAACGGCTAGTTTGGATCCTGATGTTAATACTCAAAGTGAGAATTATAATGATATATTTAAGTTGATAATTGATGAAATACCAGAACCAGATGTTAACAGGGATGACGATTTACAGTTTCAGCCTGCTTTACTTGATTATAATGATTATGTAGGAAGGATGGGAATTGGAAGGATAAAGTCAGGAAAGATTAAAGTTAATCAAATGGTTTCTTGTCTTAGGTTAAATGGAACTATTAAGCAATTTCGAATCCAAAAATTATTTGGTTTTCTAGGACTAAGAAAAATAGAAGTAAACGAAGCTAGTGCAGGAGATATTGTTGCAATAGCTGGGTTACCAGATATATCAGTAGGAGAAACCATATGTGATATAGGCAAAGAAAAGGCTCTTCCCGCACTTAGAATTGATGAACCTACTTTAAAGATGACTTTTATGACTAATACTAGTCCTTTTGCAGGAAAAGAGGGTAGTTTAATTACTGCTAGAAAAATAGAAGAAAGATTAAATAAAGAAAAACAGAAGGATGTTAGCTTGAGAGTAGAGGTAAATTCTAATGATTCTTGGATAGTTTCGGGACGAGGAGAATTACATTTGGGTATTTTAATTGAAAATATGCGAAGAGAAGGTTTTGAGTTATCTGTTTCGAAACCTGAAGTTATTATAAAGGAAATAAATGGGGTAAAGTGTGAGCCATATGAAGGGCTACAAATTGAAACTCCAGAAGAATCAGTAGGTAATATTATTGAAGCTTTAGGTTTAAGAGGGGCTTCAATGGTTAGTATGACCAATGTCAATAATTTAGTTAGATTAAATTATGATATTCCCTCTCGTGGTTTAATTGGCTTTGGGACTGATTTTATGACTTTAACAAAGGGCTATGGGATTATGAACCATTCCTTTAAGGAATATAAACCTATAACCCATTTAGAAGTTGGAACAAGAAAGTTAGGGGTTTTAGTTTCGATGGAAAACGGTAAGGCATCGGCTTATGGAATAGGTCAATTGGAAGATCGAGGAATAATGTTTATAGAACCGGGTGTAGAAGTATACGAAGGAATGATAATTGGGGAAGCAAATCGAGATAATGATTTAGCGGTTAATCCTGTTAAAGGAAAACAACTAACCAATATGAGAGCAGCGGGATCTGATCATACAGTAGTTTTAAAAAGACCAAGACCTCTTTCTTTGGAATATTGCTTAAATTATATTGATGAAGATGAACTAGTAGAGGTTACACCTTTAAATATAAGATTAAGGAAAAAGATATTAAATACTGAAACAAGGAAAAAAATTGATAGTAAAAAATAAAAAAAGTTGTTGAATTAGTTTTTATACAAATTCATCAACTTTTTTAATAACCTTTTTCTTTATATTCATCGTATAGTTCTTTAAACCTTGCATAATGAATTACCTCTCTTTGTCTTAGAAAGAGAAGTGGCCCAATAATGTCGGGGTCATTAGTTAAATTAATTAAATTTTCATAAGTAGCTCTAGCTTTCTCTTCGGCGGCCATATCTTCTGCTAAATCAGCGACAGGTTCCCCGGTAACAACAAAAGTTGCTGAAAATGGAACACCATTTGAATCATTAGGAAATATCCCATAACCATGCTCTACATATTGACTATCCAAACCAGCCTTTTTTATTTCATCTAAAGAGGCACCGTTTAACAGTTGATAAACCATTGTACAAATCATTTCCGCATGGCCTAATTCTTCTGTCCCAATGTCCGTAAGCAAAGCTTTTCCTTTACTGTCAGGCATCGTATATCTTTGAGATAAATATCTTAAGGCAGCCCCCAATTCACCATTTTTGCCTCCGAATTGGGTAATCAGGTATTTAGCCATTCGAAGATCCTTTTTTTTGATATTAATAGGATATTGTAAACTCTTCACATATTTCCACATTAACTAGTCACCTCCCATGGCCAAGGACTATTTATCCAAGCCCAAGAATTATTGTTTAATGAAGGGCTGGTTAATGTTAGTGGGCCATATTTTTGTTCAAAATTATTTGTTAATTGTGTAACGATAGTTAATAATTCACTATATTTTTTAACTATATTAGTATCAGTTGGGAAGGTATCTAAATATAAATCTAAATCAATTAAGGCAAAGTAATATGTTTGTAATTCTAATAGCATTCTTTCTCTCTCATTTTCGGGCTTAGGCTCTTGAACGTTATAATTTTTATATTTATCATATAAATCTTTAAACATATTACCTTTAATAAAACCTTGATATGGGTCAATTAATTTATTATCAGAACTTGTATTATTAATGTTTCGATCATCAATACTTATGTTCATATTATAATGATTATAATAATTGTTGTTATAGTCTTGGGAATTATTGCTATCGCTATAGTAATAATTGTTATAATTATCCATCTTTTTTCCTCCTAAAATAGATTATGTTATTAGGGTAAATGTGTATAGATTATAACCTATAAATAAGTTTTTTTTAGTTGACATGATTAGGTATCAATGCTATAATTAATAATAGTAAAGTAGGTGAAGAAGTGAATAGAAGATTTTTATTTATTTTGACAATAAGTTTAATGTCTTTAGTAGCTTTAGTCGGAGGCGTCTTTCTTTTTTTTAAAGATAATTCTTTTGAATTCACTAAAAGTGGCTACATATTAGAAACTGCTGGTGCCAGTAGAAACCATTATTATTTTAATGAGGGTACTAAATATAAAGAGGATTTAGATGATAAATATAAATTTACTGATGTTGATAATACTGAAGTATTAGCTTCTAAGGATAATTTTGTTCACTATTTAGATGGATCTATCTCATTTTTAAAGAATGGGGTTTTACTTGATTTAGATAATGTAAATTCGACGATTATTCCTTATTATAATATTACAGATAGGATTATGATTAATTATAATCAGGGATCTTATTATATTTATACGATTGATAAGAAATTAGTTTTTTATAATTGGATTGGTCGTATTAGTGATAATAAATATATTGTTGCGGGCAAAGATGTTTCGTTAAAGTCAGCTAGTAATCCTGATAAAATAGAAGCTGATTATTATGAAATTATTTTTACTGAAAATGGTGTTGTTAATATTGAAAATCAAGAAGTAAGCTATCAGATGGTTGCGGAAGGAACTATTGTTTTTGTTGGAGAACATATTGTTATTGATTTAGGTAATCAAAGAGTATATTATGATGAAGAAGAAAAATTATCCCTAAGTCAAATGACTATTAATGGTGATGAGAATATAGAAATTATTCCAGAAGAAGAAGGGGAAGGAAATACCGTTGATAACAATACTGTAAATAATGCTGACAATGACGGAGGTACCGGTGGAGGTGGCGGGGCAGGAAACCCTAAAGAAGCACCTACAATCAGTTTAGTAGACGCCTCAGTTAATGCTAATAAGATTTCAATGACTGTTCAAGTTGTTGATAAAGATAATGTTATTACAAATAATTTAATAGTAAATATTATTAATACTACAACGGGCAAAAGAGTATATAGCAAGGTATTGGATGTTGTGGATAGTTTAGCTAATGTTAATGTTGAGACTTTGAGCCCTGATAGTAATTATATTCTATCGATTGTTTCAGAAAATGATGGGGAAGAAACTCAATATTTTCAAAAACTATTTAGAACAGATACTCTAGGAATATCTTTAGAAAAAGGTTACGCAACAACAGATAGTTTATCTTACCTTGTAAAGATTAATGATGATTCAAAGGTAAGTTCTGTTAATGTTTATATATATGATGAAAATTATGATCCAGTTATGATTAGAGCAGAGGGGGAAACAGAAGTAAATTATTATACTGTGTCTAAAGGTGATGCTATCACAGGAAAAGAGATAACATTTTCTAATTTAACGAAAAACACTTCCTATAATGTTGTTCTTAATAATGTTGTTTATAATAATGTCGAATACATAGATAAATATATGATAACTAAGACTAATAAAACACTTAAAGAATCTCCAAGAATTGGTGAGTTAAGTGCAAGTATTAGTGAAGATAAAACATCCTTTTCCCTTTCAATTGGTAATATAGAAGATGTTGATAAGAGTATTACTAATTATAAATATCTTATTTATAGGGTAGAGGATTTATCAATAGGAAGTGATGCTGATCCAATAAAGGTAATTGATAATGATGGGGCTACTTCTTTAGTATTAAATATCGATGGAGAAGAAATACAAACAAAAGAGGATTATCGCTTTAGAGTTATAGCGGAATATTATGATAATGAAAAATATGGTGAATATTTAACGGGATTAAGTAGCGTTTTTGTTGTATCAGATAAACCATATTTAACTTTTACTAATAGTGAGAGTACATCATTTAATCAAATTGTAGGAACGATAACATTAAATGATAAAAATTGTACTGTTTCCTTTGAAAATAGAAGTTGTGATCCAAGAAACAATAATATTATTCTAGAGTATAAGATTAAGGATACCCTTAATTCTGATAGAATTTCAAATTTAACTTTTGATCCTGATACCCTAGAATATGATCTTAATATAACGGGCTTAATTGCTAATAGTGAATATGAAATAAGTGTTTATGGGAATGTTGATTTTAAAGAGGGATATGGTATTAGAGAAGGTTATTTAATTGATACTTTTGTTGTTAATACCGAGGAAATAGGAGCTCTAACGGTTTCTAATTGGTCAAATAATGAATCGACTTTTGGGGAACCAATTAATGTTAGTGCTAAACTAAATTCCTTAACTAATGATACTAGTTTTATTTCTAATATTAATAGTCTAACTTTTAATCTTTATACTGGTCAATTATCAAGCACTGAGGGAGAAACTCCAATTAAAACTATAACTACCTCAGGAAATATTAAATCAAGATTTTATGATCAAGAATTTAATATTATGACAAGTAATATTTTTGGTTTGTCTTTAGCAAGTCTAAAGTCAATTAGTGGGGGAGCATTAAATGAATATTACACTATTGAAATAACCGATGCTTTAGATGAAGAGGGGTTAAATGAAATAATAATTCAGAATAATTTGTACACAATAAAGATGCCTCCAATTATGTTATATGAGGATATTGTTAATGCACAGGAAGAACCACTTATTCAAGTTCAAGAAATTTTAAATCAGAATTCTTATATAAGTAAGGATAATTTGTTAGATAATAGCACAGTTGTTGGATATAATATTTCTGCTTCTTTTGGAGAAAGCGATATTGAATCATATTTTTTAAGTGAAAAGCAAACAGTTACTCTAGTTAGTGTAAATTTTTATGCTTATGATAAAAATCATAATGAAGTAGCTAAGAAAAAAATATCTTTACCATATGAGGATATTAATGGCTATTCTGTACAATTTTATATGAGTTATGGAACAGATTATGAGACTAATGATTATGATTCTTGTGATAAAACGAATCCAGATAATTATTCGTGCTTGGTTAGGGGAAATAATTATACTTTTGCTTTTGATGTTTCTTTGACTGTTGAGGATGAGGATTTATTCTATCCCTCAGATAAGGCTAGTTCGAATACTTTTACTGCTCTTAAACAGGCACCTCGATATAAGATGTTTATTAGTGGTAGTACTAATGATAGTATTACTTATTTATATCAATTTACCGATATTGATAATGCATTATATTTAGATAGTAATGATCATTATAACTTCTATTATCATATTAATTCTGTCTTTAAAGATCCTTTAGAATTAATAGTAGACTCTTTACAACCTAATGGTAGTTATAGGATATTTAATATTGCCACTGCTACTAATAGTGTTACTTTTACAGGATTTAGTAAGAGTGCTAGATATGATATTTCTATTAGAAGAGCCTTGTCTAAAACGGGCTTTGAAAGTGATATTGAAATAGCCACTATTGGAGAGTATACTTTCGATGGTAATTATGATGGATCGTCTTATGAGTTACCATTTGAACTATCTTATTCTATTAATGATAATAGGTTAAAAGTTATTGTTTTAAATGATGTTTTAAATCAGGAATTATTAAATAGAATTGCAGCTTATGAACTTGTTATTACAGCTGAGGATGATACTGTATATACTGGTGCTTATATTGATTTAAGTACCTGTGACTTTGGGGGTACAGAACATAAATGTATTATTTTAGATTATGCTACTATTGAGACATTTAGAGGTAAAAATACAACTGTCCAGTTATATGGTTATTATGATAATGGAACATATCTGGGCTTTGGTGATATTAATACTAATTTAACAATTCTTCAAACAAATAGAACTGGAACTGGATTAGCAAATTATGTAAAATTAACAAGTTTAGGAGTAATTAGTTTATCAGCTAGTCCTTTTGGCTTATATAGTTTTAATAAGACTTCAACTCAGATTACTGATCTAAGAAATAAAATTGATACTAGTAAAAATGTTTATAAAGATTCAAATTATGTAGAAACCCATTTGCCTACACTTAGTTTGTCTTGTAGCGCTAATGGTGTTACGGGTAATATGTCCGGATTTTCAAGTATAATTAATCCTAAAGGAATTTCTAAAATAGAATTTGTAGCTGGAGAGGATTATTTCCGTTTTGATAGTATTACTCCAAAAATTGAAGTAACTATGCAGACAAACATCAATAGTGTTGTTTTAAACATTTCTTCTTCTTCGATAACTAGTACAGTTTTAGAGGAACAATTTGTTAAAGAAGATAATCAATATTATTTTTATGTTGATATTTATAAGAACCTTAGTGATACTGAGGTATATAGACAAATAAAGATTAATTATAATGATTTAATTGGATATGAAATTACTAATTTCTTACCTAATACAACATATTACTTTAGGGTTTATGCTTATATGTATAAAAATGGGCAACCTACTTATACTAGATTATTTGATAAAACCTGTTCAACTTGTAGTAATGGTTATGTAACAGTAAATTATAGTTTTAGGACATTAAATGCTAGTGAAATATACCTTAGTACGGTAACCCATATTGGAAATGCAGAGGCTAATTATACAAGTAATCCCACACCTGATTATACAACTAGATTGTTAAGATTTGTTACTAGATTAAGTAATAATAAGAACTATACCTTAAAATATGAATTGTCTAGGAATCAAACAATATTAAATACCTGGGAAGTTACCGATTTAGATGTGGCAGGGACAGTTAAAATAATTAATTCAAATATTGATATTTTCGGGAATGATTTTGTCTTTGGAAGTAATTATTATAATTTAAAAGTTTATGCTGTAACAACAGTTTTAAATGATAGTTTAGTGGAAGTGCCTCATCAATATTTATTACATGAAGGATTAATTGGAGATATCCCAGAATTGGTAAATCCAACATTCTCTGTTGTTAAATCATCTGGTTATGATAATGAAACTAGTAGTTATTATCTCGAATTTAAGGTAACTCCAAATGATATTAATAATGTTATTATAAATGGTGAATATTACCTTGAATTAGTTGATGAGAATGGTAATATTGTAGCTAGTGCCAATAATTTAGATGCTTCAATCTTTAATTATGATATTGTCTTTAAAAATGGGGTTACTGGACCAACTGGAAATGGTGGATTAGTGGTTAATGCTATTTTAGATACCGATAAGGAATATAATTTAATTATTTATGCTGATGTCTTTAAAAATAACCTTTCCTTAATAAACAAAGAAATTAGCGAAGGAGTAAATCCAGGTACTTATACAAATAGTACAATAAAGAGTCAGTTTGTAATGTATACAGTAGGGGATGCTGGTGTCAGTTTAGGTAACTTAGTTCTTGTTGCTCTTGAAAATAATGTAACGATATCGTTTATCGGGGGATCCAATATTGCGGGCAACGGAACCGATATTCCTGGCATTACTGAGATTATGTATACAATTAAAAGGGGTAGTAGTATTATTGCTTCTGAGTGTTATGTTATTGGGAATAATACACCGATTTATTGTGAAAATGAAGAACAAATTTACACAAGAAAGAACTTTGTATATACTGCTAGTGAAGATTATTATAAGATAGTTTTACAAGGAACTGGGGCAACCAGCTTTACCTTAATCCAGGGAGTTCCTTATGTGGTATATTTACAGGTTTATTCAGGATTAACAAAATTACGTCCTGGTAGTACGATGTCTTATTCGATTATTTATGAGAATGAATAGGGAGGAAAACAATGCGAAAATATGATATTAAAAATAAGAGAAATTTTACTATTGTAGCTGTTGTAGGGATAATATTAATAGTCATATTTTCCGTGTTTGTCAAACGAGTTATTGAGACCAGTAAAGTAGAATATTATCTGTCTTCTGGCTCTATTCTTCTAGATAAAAATAAAAATACGATTGTTTTAGAGGATACAGGGATTATAAAAATAAAATGGAACTTAAATTATTACTTATTATATAAAGAACAACAAATAGAGATAGGGAATACTGCAATAGTATATAATCCCTCTACAGGGGCAGTTAATTTGTATGGGAAATTTTATGAGGTAGAGGAAGACTCTGATATTGTTATTACTAAAGATGAAACAATTATTTATAATGCTGTTATTAGTAAGTTTTATAAAATATCCGATAGAAAATATTTGTTAATTGATAAGGAAATAACCTCATTAGATGGTATTTTAAATGCTAGTAATTATTTATTGGTAGAACTAGATAAATCGGGAAATGCTACTTTATCTAATAATGAAGTAAATTTAAAGACTTTTGCTCCGACAACGATAAAAACTTCTACTTATACTTTTGACATAGCTAATGAGATTCTTAATTTTGGTAAGGAAGATATTGATTTAAAGAAAATAATTGGATCGACCAATAAATATGAAAAAGAGAATAACGTTGATAACAATGGTGGTGGTGGTGGGAATACTACTAATAATGTTAACCCTAATACTGGAGTTATAACTAATGAAGGGGGCTCTAATATTAGTGACGATGATTTAATTAACTTGACTAAGAGAACCTCAATTATTAAGCTAACTCCTAGTACTAATTCTATAACTGTTGATTATTTGGTATATGATCCAAGAAATGAATATACATCTGTAACGATGGAAGTAAAAGATACATCTCTAGGAACTGTTAATATTATTTATTTATCAAAAGTAAATACTAGTTATGTAATTACTAATTTGATACCAAGTACAACATATGAACTTACTTTCAGATATGCTTATCTGGATAATGAAATAGAACAAGTTAATACTTTTGAAAAAATATCAGTTACTACCTTAAATCCCGATATTAGTATTGAGGTAACTAAAGTTACTAATTCTTATATATATTATAAAATTTATGGGGATAGTGGTTATAGTATTGATAGTTTACAAGTAAGATTACTATCTGATGATAATTTAATAACTTCTAAAACGATTACTAATGTATCTGGTGAATATAGTGATAGTTTTGATATTAGAACTTATTCTTTTGGAGATTTTGTTACTTTAATGATAACTAATGTTATATATGAAGGACATTTAATTGACGTTGATGCTATTTATAAATATAAGAATGTTGGAGGTAATCAATGATGAAAAAAATAATCTCCCTAATTAGAAAAAAATATAAAATAGCCATACCTATATCGGTAATTATTGTTCTTTTGTTGGCTTTCATTATTTATAGAATGGAATATGAAAAGAGTAAATATAGGAGTCATAACACATATGGTTTTTACCAATATATTTTAGATACTAAATATGAATATGATATGGTTATTTCAACTAATATAAATGGTGAAATAACGGAAATTGAAGCTAAAAAATATAATATTGTTATGGATTCTACACCAATATATTATAATAATGAGAAAAGGGTAATCTTCCCTTCAGAAGCAAGTGTTGTTTTTTCTATGAGGGAAGGAATTCAATATCGTCTTTTAAAAAATACCTCTTTGGAATATAAAAACAATTTATATTATTTAATAACTGAGAGTTATTCTGACTATTTAAATTATTTCTTTATTTATGATGGAATGGATATGTATTTCTTTCCTGATGAAGTAACCTTAAAGATAGGAACCGATGAAATAACTTTAAGTCCAATGTCATATCTTTTTGCTAGATATGGTAATAGTGTGGAATATTATGATTATGCAAATGATAACTATGAGATTAGAAATATTACTAATGAGCGAGTAATTGTCTCAAATGATCATCTTAGGATTGATGTTATTAATGATTATTTGATGGGATCATCTAATCAAGTATTACTATCTAGTGACTTAAATTATTTGGATACTATTGATGAAGCGATTAGTAAATAATAAAGGAGTATTATGAAAAGAGTAGTTTTTAAGATAAGCGGGGAAGTTTTTAAAGAAAATAATCTTAATATTTCTGAGAGTAAACTATATAAAGTAGGACAAGATATTAAGAAACTATATGATAATAATTTGGAAATAATAGTTATTTGTGGGGCGGGTAATTTATGGCGAGGAAGATTTTCAAAGGCAATGAAGGAAGTAAATGCAGATAATATTGGAATGTTGGGGACAACGATGAATTCATTAGCCTTATATGATGAACTAACTAGAATTAATTTACCAGTAAAAATATATAATTCCTTTTTAATAGAGGGCATGATAGATAGTTATAACATATCGAAATGTCAAGAAGATTTACATAATAGAAAAATTATTATTATTGGTGGAGGGTCTAGATTGCCTTTATGTAGTACTGATTTTGCTTGTATTCAGAGGGCTGTTGAACTTGATGCTGATACAATATTATTAGGTAAATCAGTTGATGGCGTATATAACAAAGATGTAAAGAAGTATGATGATGCTAAAAAGTATGATGAAATATCTAGTCTAGATATTTTAAAAGAACATATAAGTAATGGTGCTAAATCACTGGGTATTTTAGATTTAACTGCAGAATCGCTGTTGGTAAAGTATAACAAAGATGTTTTTGTTTTTGATATGAATGATAATAAGGCAATAGATGAGATTATTAAAGGGGAAAATCCGGGAACAATAATAAAGTATAATTAATAGATAAATCAAGAGTATTCTTGACTTGATTTGTTTTGATATCTTTGATATCATAATATGATAAAGGGTGAAAAAATGAGAAATAAAAAGAATATTTTTCAAGTAGTTACAAATATTTTAACATTAATTGTAATGTCGATTGGGGCAACCTATGCATATTTTACTGTCTCATTGGCAAGCCCTAATAATGCTGTTATTGCTATTTCTACTAGTTTTAATGTTAATTTGTCAATTATTGCTAAGTATGCGGGATTTTATATTGTCCCTACTGATGATAGCGATATTTTAGTTGCTTATGCAAATCAATGTATAGATAGTATAAATAATGGAGCCTGTTTAGCTTATGATATAAATGTTTCTAATTTGGGGGATAGTCAATCTATTAGGGCAACGGCTGATTTTACCGTTAATGATATTGATAATCTTAGTTACCTTGTTTTAGATGAAAATGGGGACATATATAAAGCGGCAACCGCAGTTGGCAGTGGGGGAGTCTTTTCGTTAGGTAATGATTTTGTATTGGATACTGAGCAAGAAAAAACTATTACTATAGTTATTTGGATAACTAATTTGGAAATAGATCAAAACGAAACAGACGCAGGTGGATCTTTCAATGTGGCTGTTACCATTACTTCGATTTATGGGGATAAACTTACTGGTTCTTTAGAAGGATCATATGGCGGTTAGTTTTGGAGGTAGTTTATGTTTGTTGATAAGAGAAAATTAATAGGATCCTTAGTTGGTCTTTTAGCTTTTATTGTTTTAAGTATGTCTGCTACCTATGCTTATTTTACCGCATCAGTTAGTAGTGCTAATAATGCTCTTAGTGGGACAACTTATAAATTTAGTGTTGATTTAGATTTAACGACTATAAAAAGTGCTGAGGCTTTAATACCTAGTTATGATAGTGATATTATTTATGCTTTAGAGAATACTACTAAATGTGTTGATGATTATGGATATGATGTTTGTTCGTTATATGAGATCACGCTGACTAATAGTGGCCAGGCAGAGGACTTATATGGTTATGTTATTACTGGAACTAGTAATTATGTGACAAGCAATCTAAAATGTGCTTTATACACATACGCTAACTCTGTATATACTTTAGTAACAGATAATATTGTCTTATCACATACTACTAATGCTGAAAACAGCATTACAAGTAGTGCTACTCAATATGTAATATCTATGGGGGATGGGAGCACAACCCCTACGACCAAGACCTACTATTTAGTTATTTGGTTAACAGAAACTGAAACTGATCAGGCAACAGATCAAGATAAAACTTATAATGGGGCAATCAGTTTTGAATCAATTTATGGGGATACGATAACATCTACTTTTAACTAAAAATAAGAAATGCTGAAAATCTCTTGCAATTTATTTGTATTTTTGATATTATTGTTATATTAGAAGGAGGATATTTATGAATTACGAATATGATAATAAAGGGAAAGGATTATTTTTTGGTGTCATTACAGTACTTACTTTGGTTGTAGCCATAATAGGAGCAACATTTGCCTACTTTACCGCAACAGCAGGTAGTGCTAATAATGCTGTTAATGTTGCATCAGCAAAAATATTAATTAGTTATACCGAGGGGGAAATATTACAGGCCCAAGACTTAATTCCTGCTACGGAAACAGTAGCGGTTAATGGCTATAATGATGTATCAGCAAATGGGCAATGCCTAGACGATAACTTAAATAAAGTTTGTTATGTCTATCGATTTGAAGTAACAAATGGTGGAGCTACATCCCAAAATATTACGGGAACTATTTTATCTGTTTTAAATGACTTTACCAATTTAAGTTACATTGTTTATAGTATTGATGATTTAGGAGTAGCAACTGCAGTAAAAACAATGGCAACTCTTCCTGTAACAGGAGTTTCAGCTAGCTTATATAGTACCGGAACTGATACGGTAGCAGCAGGGGAGACAAACAATTACGAAGTATTAATTTTCTTAAATGAAACAGGATCAGCTCAGGATGATGAACAGGACAATCATTATAGTGCAACAATAACAATTGGAATCGCTGGTATAACCGGAGGACAAATTACAGGTACAATTCAATAAAAAAAGCAACTTATGGTTGCTTTTTTTTATTTCTTACGATATACTTATAATGGGTGTCATAGATGATAGAGAAGAAGAATAGAAGAGAAAAATTTTATGTAATAACATTTATATTTACTTTTTTTACTATGGTATTAAGTGCAACTTTTTTATATTTTGGGATGATAAATAATAAGAAGATTTCTACTAATATTGCTTATTCTGGGTCCCTATCAATAAATTATGTTGATGGAAATATTGTTAACCCTAAATTAATTCCTATTAGTGAACCTACCTTTGATTCAACTGATTATGTTTATAAGAATAATTTCATCATTACTAGTAGTGGTACTGTTACCCAATCTATTAGTATGAATTTAGAAGTTAATACTAATGAATTTGTTGGAAATGATTTAAAATATGCTATTTATGATAATGAAACGGAAACCAAATTAAGTTCAGGTTCTATCGAAGGTACTGGACTATTAACAATTATTGAAAGGATCGATTTCCCACAAGTGGGGAGGAAAGATTATTCGTTATTTATTTGGTTACAGGAAAGCGATACTAATCAAAACATAAATATGGATAAGAATTTAACCGCAACAATAAAAATAAAATCTATACCAAAATAGTAATTAGATATCAAATTTTCAAATGAAAATATCAAGCAAATGCTTGTATATTTTTTTCATTTAAGATATAATTAAATAAGAATAAAGGGAGTGTGTTATTAGACATGACCAACGAAAACGAGAAGAAATCATTAATAAAAGTTAAAAATTATAGAGTGAAAATAGTTAAAAAAAAGCAAAACCCTATTAGGTTTACTTTAAGTGTTTTATCATATGCTTTATTTATTTGGTTGTTGTTAATAGGGGCAACATTATTAGTTTATATGGGAGATAAACAAGTAAGAGCTCTAAAAGGTGACCACTCTCCTTCAAAATTTAATGCTTATGTTGTTAAAACAGGGAGTATGTTACCTAGTATTAAAGTTAATGATGTCGTTGTAACTAAAAAGGTCGATGCTAGTGAATTAGAAAAAGGTGATATAATAACCTTTATATCCTCTGACAAAAGAATATCGGGTGAAAGTGTTACTCATAGAATAACGGAGATTTATATAGACCCTAACACAAAAGAATATAGTTATCAAACAAAAGGGGATGCTAATAATACCGTTGATTGGACTTTAGCTTATGATTATAATGTTTTAGGGAAGGTAATATTAAAATTACCCTATATTGGATATATTAAGTTTTTCCTTGGATCTAAAGGTGGCTGGATTATTGGAATCCTGATTCCTTGTGTAGCTATATTATCTTATGACATTGTAAAATTATTTAAATTATTAGGAATAAAGACAAAAAAAGTAAAAAAGTAGATAAAAAAAGGAAGATGCTGATGAAAAAGTTATTTTTAAGTAAAAAGATATTATTTATAATAACATCGACTGTTTTAGTTATTATATTAATGACCGGTACTTCATATGCTGTTTTCTTTAAAACAAACACTTTGAATGAAACTACATCTTATACGACAGGAATATTAGATATTAGTTCTTCATCTGGAAATATTATATCTTTAGATGAAGCTTTTCCTATGTCTGATGCAGATGGTCAAAATACTACACCATATACTTTTACAATAACTAATGAAGGGAATCTAATATATATTTTTGATATTAAATTATTAGCCACAACAGTATCAAATATGATAAGTACTTCTTATATTAAAGTTCAGATAGATAGTGATACACCTGTTTTAGTAAGTAGTTTAACTGATGGGGTCATAAAATCAGATATTGAATTAGTTCCTCAGGAAACAATGCAAATATCAATTAGAATATGGTTAACATCAACAACTCCCAATACTGAAATAGGTAAGTCATTTAATGCTACAATAACTACTGAAGGAATAGCTGCTCTAACAACCGAACCAAATCCTCCTAACTTAGTCGATGGAATGATACCAATCTATTATGATACTAATAATGATGTCTGGAAGAAAGCAGATAGTACAAATACTAGTTATTCTTGGTATAATTATTTAAATA
>CAYWKX010000005.1:0-25661 GCA_964459185.1 uncultured Muribaculaceae bacterium
ACGGATTGGGTCTAATTTCCGCAACAGGAAGTTGTTTTATATCATCTTCAGTTGCGGATTCCATAATATTTGATTCAAAAGAATCAAAATCCAAAATTTCACTACTAAATAATTGTTCTAACCCTTTACCCAACGCTTTCTTCTTTTGTTCCATTTCTCTTAACTACCTCCCTTGCTAAATTTAAATAGGCTAATGTACCCCTACTTCTAGGCTCATATTCTAAGATTGGTTTACCATGTGAGGGTGCTTCTGCTAATCTTATTAATCTTGGTATAATTGTATCATACACTCTTTCTTTAAAAAAGGTTTTAATGCTTTCAACAACTTCTAATCCTAAATTAGTGTTAGCTGTTAACATTGTTAACAAAACCCCTTCAATATCTAGATGAGGATTAACCTTCTTCTGTGCCAACATGATTGTATTTATTAATTGCATAATACCCTCTAAAGCAAAATATTCACATTGAACAGGAATTAATACTGAATCGGCTGCTCCCAAAGCATTAGATGTTAGTATCCCTAAAGAAGGTGGACAATCAATAATAATATAATCATAATTATCTTTTACTTTATCTATTTCTTCTTTTAGTCTCATTACTCTATTAAAAGGTATATTCCGATTTTTATGTTCCCTTTCTAATTCTAACAATTCCATATCAATACCCGCTAAATTAAGATAGGCTGGTATTAACCAAAGATTATCCGTTTTTGTTTTAATTATTGTATTTTCAATCAAAACTTTTTTAATTAAAACTTCATAAATACTTGAAGCGATATTGCCTTTTTCTACTCCAACACCTGTTGTAGCATTTCCCTGAGGATCCAAATCAACAAGTAAAACTTTTTTATTTAAAATACCCAAAGAAGCGGATAGATTAATACTTGTCGTTGTTTTTCCTACTCCACCTTTTTGATTTACAATTGCAATTACTTTTCCCATATCTATCACCATTTTTCTGTAATTATATTGTATCAAACTTTTAATTAAAAATAAAGTAAAAGAACTAAAAAATTAAATTTTAGTTCTTATCTTTTTTGTTCTAATTACTCGACTACTTCTTTTATTTTCTAAATTTTCTAGAACATTAGTTAATTTGCACCCAATTTTATTTTTTTTGTTTAAAAACTCTATAATTTGGTTAGATACATGACAACTTAGCCATTCCCTTACAGTTATAACTTCCCCAGGTATTAATGAGTCAATATCGTTTTTTAGAGCGATTGTTTTATCGCAAAAATCGATTAACTCTATAAATTCATTCTCCCCTTGTTCATTATCAACAAAATACAATCTTGAATTTTCAGCCGTAAAATCCACTATGTTCTTCGCTACGTCTAAATAAGTTATAGGGGATTTTATTAACAACATTGCACATATAATATCTAAATAGGTTATTGTCTCATCTTGTTTTAATTCTAGCATTTTTCACCTCGCATGGGAATGATTATAGTACTTTTTCTATTTTTTGTCAAAAAACATTTTATTTTAGTGTGCAATCTGTTATAATATATGGAAAGGAAAGATGTTTATGATTAATATTAATTTACAAAAAATCATTAATTTTGACAAAGAGACATATCTCGTTGTGGGGGTTTCTTCGGGCCCAGACTCTATGGCTTTATTGCATTACTTAAAAAACAACACAAATAAAGAACTTATTTGTTGTCACATTAATCATAATGTCCGTAGGCAAAGTAAAAAAGAAGCCCAATTTTTAGAAAAATATTGCTTAACTAACAATATTATTTTTGAGACAATGACTATTTTTCAATATCAAGAAAATAATTTTGAAAATGAAGCCAGAAAAAAAAGATATTCATTTTATGAAGAAGTATTAAATAAATATAAAGCCAAATACCTATTCTTAGCCCATCACGGAGATGATTTAATAGAAACAATTTTAATGAAAATAGTAAGGGGGTCTAATTTAGAGGGATATGCTGGGATAAAGCAAGTTTCAAAGGTAAAGAATTATTACATTGTTAGACCGTTCTTAGAATACACTAAAGATGATATTTTAAAATACAATAAATTAAATAATATTCATTATTTTATAGATAAATCTAATAAAAATACTAAGTATAAAAGAAATAGATATCGCAAATATTTCCTCCCTTTTTTAAAAAAAGAGGATCTATTTGTCCACAAAAAATTTCTTAGATATTCAAAGTGCTTATTAGAATATGATAATTATTTAAAAGAGGAAATCAATAAAAACTTAGGATTAATTTATCATGATAATTGTTTAGATATTTCAAAATTCATTACCTATCCTTACTTTATTCAAAAAAATATGTTATTTACTATCTTAAATAATTTTTATGATAATCAAAGTGATATTGTTAAAGAAAAACATATTATTGACATTCTAGCTCTTGTTAAAAATAAAAGGCCTAATATGTATATTAATTTACCTCTCGATGTTGTTGCTATCAAAGAATATAATTCTTTGGAGATTAAAAGTAAACAACATAATAAAAATTATTGTTTCCTATTAGAAGATTACAATATTATTGATAATCATATTATTAAAAAAGTAGCATCATCAGTCAGTGATGGCAATAATATTTGTCGTTTAAATAGTAACGATTTAAAATTCCCTTTATATCTAAGAAATAGACAAGAAAAAGATATAATCTACATTAAGGGTTTAAATGGTTCAAAAAAGGTGAAGGATATTTTTATCGATGAAAAAATCCCTTTTACTAAAAGAAATAGTTATCCATTACTAGTAGATAGTGACAATAACATTCTGTGGATTCCCAACATTAAAAAGTCAGAGTTTAACTATTCAAAAAATGAAAATTATGATATAATACTAAAGTACTGTGAAAAGGAGGAAAAAAATGAATAAAAAAGCAGTTAAAAAAAACTTATTCCCTTATCTATTTTTATTTGTTTTTATTGTTGGTTGTTTAATCATAGTTAATAATTTTAACTCTAAAGTTAATGAAATAACTTATGATGAATTTACTACCTATATAGATAATAATGAGATTACAGAAATGACAATAGTTCCTAAAACGAGAACGGAAACTTATCAGGTAACAGGTAAATTAGATAAGTATGATGAGAATGAATCTTTCGTTATATATTTACCTTTGTCAGATGAATTTTTAAAGAAAATTGTGTCTGGAGAAGAAACTAACGACTTTGTTTTAAACATTAAAACAGATCCCGAGGCCTCTTCTTGGTTGGAAATTGCCTTAACTTTCTTACCAGTAGCTATTCTTATTATAGCAACTTTCTGGTTATTTACTAGACAAGTTGGTGGGGCTAATAAATCGATGGATTTTGGTCGTAGTAAAGCTAAACTAGTTTCTGAAGGGCCAAAAACTACCTTTAAGGATGTTGCTGGTTTAACTGAGGAAAAGGAAGAAGTTCAAGAATTAATTGATTTCTTAAAAAATCCAAAGAAATTCCAAAGTATGGGTGCTAGAATACCTAAAGGGGTATTACTAGTTGGTCCCCCAGGAACGGGTAAAACGTTATTAGCTAGAGCCGTAGCTGGTGAAGCTAAAGTACCTTTCTATTATATAAGTGGATCTGACTTTGTTGAATTGTTCGTTGGAGTTGGGGCCTCAAGAGTTAGGGATATGTTTCGTCAAGCAAAGATGAATGCTCCTTGCTTAATCTTTATTGATGAAATAGATGCAGTCGGTCGTCAAAGAGGTACTGGTTTAGGTGGGGGCCACGATGAGAGAGAACAAACACTAAATCAATTGCTTACTGAAATGGATGGTTTTGGGGCAAATGAAGGTATCATAATTATTGCCGCGACAAATAGACCAGATGTTTTAGATCCAGCCTTACTTCGTCCAGGAAGATTTGATCGTCAAATAACAGTAGCATTGCCTGACAAAAATGCCCGCGAAGAAATACTAAGGGTTCATGCTAAAAATAAAATATTAGATAAAAATATTACTCTAGAGTATTTAGCAAAGCGAACACCTGGTTTTAGTGGTGCTGATCTAGAAAATTTACTAAACGAAGCGGCATTACTAACTGTAAGAAGAAACAAAAAAAATATTACTATGAGTGAAATAGATGAAGCAACCGATAGAGTTTTAATGGGTCCTGCTAAAATAACTAAGAAATATACAAAAAGAGAAAAGGAATTAGTTGCTTATCACGAGGCTGGCCATGTTGTTTTGGGTATTAAACTAGATGGTGCCAATGATGTCCAAAAAGTAACAATCATTCCTCGTGGTTATGCTGGTGGTTACACAATGATGACTCCTAAGGAAGAAAACTTTAATTATACCAAAAATGAACTACTAGAATCCATATGTGGATTATTAGGTGGTCGTGTTTCCGAGGAAATAACTTTTAAGGAAATAACTACCGGTGCACATGATGACTTTAAGAAAGCAACCAAAATTGCCAGAAGTATGGTAACAGAATATGGTATGAGCAGTTTAGGCCCAATGATGTTAGAAGAACCTTCAGGAAGTACTTTCTTGGGTAGAGATTACACTAAGAATAGAAATATTTCCGATACGGTAGCACACGAAATAGATGAAGAAATGCGCAAAATTATTAATGAATGTTATGAAAAAACTAAAAAGATAATAACTGAAAATAAAAATTTACTTGAGCTAATTGCTAATAATCTATTAGAACAAGAAACTCTAACAAAAGAAGAAATTGATTATTTAGTAGAAAATGGGCATCTTCCAAATACAGGAAAAGATAATAATAAGTAATTAAAAAAGACTATGAAAATTCATAGTCTTTTTATTCTTCTATTCTAATTATTATTTCTCCGTCTTTAGAATATAAATATTTTTCCCTAGCGTATCTTGCTATATATGTAGGATCCCCTAATTTCTGAATATCTATTTCTAGCTTTGATTCCTCTTCTTGTAATTCGACAATTCTGTTTCTTAACTCTTCTTTTTGTTTTTTCATTTCCGTTGTTTTTTCAATGTTTTCAAATAATTTATAACTTAATATAGAAATAATAAATCCAAAGAAAAGAAATGCTAAAAATATTCTTTGTTTGGCTTTTTTACCAATTTTTTTCTTTGACAATTTATCACCTCTATTCTAAGTATATTATAGCATAATCATTTCTTATTGACAATTAATTTTCTATAAGCAATATTGGACAAAATATACCCTGTCAATAAAGAAAGAAAAAAATATAAATGTAAAATACCATTATTAATTTTTTTTAACAGAAAAAAATATAAAAGGCTATTCATAATAACAAAGACAAACGATAATATTATTTGTAATATTAACTTAAGCTTAATCAATAATTTATACCATAATTCTAAAAAATAAAAAAAGAAGACTCCATAGCCAAAGGAAAATAGTAAAGAATATATTTGTATTTTTAAAATCATTATTTAAATAGTTTATTTAATAAGGAGTTTTCTTTATCTTTTTTTACATTTGATTCAATATATCCCAAACTATCTACTTTTCCTTTTATTGTTACATTTCCTTGATAAGTATCAAGTTTTATTATTTCTAATTGTTCTCCCTTTATCACCAAAAAACCCATGGTTGTTTCCATAAAGAATTCTTCATTATCAAAACTTTCAATCTTTTTTACACCAGAGATGGCAATATTCTTTCTTTCTAATATTGAAATACCATGATTAAAACTACTTTCAATCTCTTTTGCCTTGTCCATATATTCCTCCTAAAGAAATATATGTTAAATACTACCAAATATGCAAAAAAACTCTTGTTAGAGTTTATTCCGCTTTTTCATATGCTTCTAAAATTTCTTTTTCGAATATTTGACGAGTCTCTGTATTTATTGGATGAGCTATATCCCTATAACCCCCGGTTGAAGTTTGTCTACTTGGCATAGCGATAAATAATCCATTATCACCTTCAATAATTCTTATATCGTGTACTGCAAAGCAATCATCAATTAACACCGAAGCGATCCCCTTCATACGTGAGTTTTCTTTCTCAATTTTACGAACAGTTACTGAAGTGATCTTCATTATGTCTCAACTCCTTCTAGAAAATAACTTTCTAACTACATTTTATATTATAAACAAGATAAAAGTCAAGTATTTTTTATAATTTATCAAAAAAAACCTCAATTGTATTGGTCAAAACATCGGAATAGCAAAAACTTTTGGTTTCATCTGTTTTTAATTTAACAATAAATATATAATTATAAGTTTCAGTAATTATCCCACTATATTCCTCTTTTTTATTCCTTGCTCCATTACAAACTATTTTCACAGAGTTTCCTATCTTATCATTAATATCATTTTTTATTTTATCTAAAGTCATTTTACCCCCTTATCTTGGATAACCAACATACATTGTACCTTTAGTAATAATGCCCCCTAATCCATCAGATCCGTATTTTGTTTTTTCTAATATCTTTATTAAATCAATATTTTTATTTTTATCAGAAAAGGCTAAACATCCCGCGATTATCGCCGGATCTAAGGCATGAATGTTGATTTTTTTGGGGCTAGATGCAAAATTTGATCCCGCTTTTATTAATTGCTCATAATTAGATTGACAAGCCCCCGCAATTATCAATAATTTTTCATGGGATTTCTCATATTTTCTAGCAATTTTAATAGCATTAATAAAATTATCTGTATTCTTGTAATCATTGTTTTCTCTCTTTCTTTTAAAATAAGCATCGTGTCCTGTGATTACTAATATATCAGGATTATATAATTCTAAATATTTTTTAACATTTTGAGTAAAGTCCTCTTCTTTTGAATAAAAGCCATATGCTTTTAACCTGTTTTTTTTATAAAAATTCATACACTTATACAAATAATCTTTGTCTCCATCAATATGTAATATCTTGCCAGGCAAATAAAAATATTCATTTCTATCTAACGATATATATGACTCAATTTCTGGTTTAAAATCTTCATTTATTTCTTTTTCATATTTCTGTAAATCTTCTTCTGGACTATCCGCTAACAACCTTACTAAGACCCCTTTTAAAAGATAGTTGTCATTTTCTATTTCTATTATTTTAAAAATAACATCGTTATTATAAGATTTTCTTGTTACATAATCTCCTACCAAAAACATAAAATCACCTATAAAAATATATGATTATATTTTATTTTTATGAAAAAACAATCTAGATCGTTAATTATCTAGATTGTTACAAATATCTATAAATACTTCCAGGGAAATATTTTCTGCCCTAGAGCTTAAATTTAAATCATATTTCTTTAATATCTTTTCTATCTTTGTTAGGTTGTAACTATAAAGATTGTTCTTTAAAGTCTTTCTCTTAAATTTAAAACTGTCTCTTATTAGGTTATTAAATAGTTCCATGTTCTTTACCGATTGAAAATTCTTCTTTCTTTTCATTTCTATTACCGAACTATCAACCTTCGGTCTAGGAACAAAGTGTTTCTTACTAACATCAAATAGTTTCTTTATATCGTAATAATAATTAAGGAACACTGTGATAGAACCATATTCAGTCGTATTAGGTTTAGCTACTAACCGATTAGCAACTTCCTTTTGAATCATAATTATTATTTTTTCTGCAATTATTTTATCTTCTATTATTTTTTTAATTATCGGAGTTGTTATATAATATGGTAAATTAGCTATAATATATATCTTTTTATACTCATATTGTTTAATATCATTTATAATGTCAGCCTTCAAAAAGTCATTAAAAATGATTTTATAATTGTTAAATTCTTTTAACTCTTGATTTAATATTCTTTCTAATCTTGTATCTATTTCATACAGAATAGCAAATTTTGCTCTTTTCAATATTTCTTTTGTTAATATTCCCGATCCTGGGCCTATTTCAATAACTAATGTTTCTGCATCAATGTCAGCATTACTTATTATTTTTTCTATAATATCATTATCTTTAATAAAATTCTGCCCTAACGATTTTTTAAATTCAAACTTCATATCCATCTCCTAAAAAGAAAAAGGCTTAAGCCTTTCCATATCTTAATATTTCATAGGTTATATTTCTTCTTGTCCCAATGGTAGCATTGGCTTCTGCTTCTGAAGAGAACAACAAATCAAATAATGTATATTTGCCAAATCCAACATTTCCCCCAGTATCTAAAACTATAGCTATAATTGGATCAATTCCCTTAACATTACTTATTCTAACTATTGAATAAGCTGGAATTGTTGGATCTGCCGCTACTATTCTTACTTCCCCAAATTGTGGGTCTTGATATGTTATAGTATTTCTAACATCATAATCAGAATTTGTAATCCCTGAACATCCAGCACAATCTGGCCCATATCCTGTTAAAGTACCTTCATATCGATCTAAAATTGTATATTCTGGCTTAACTTCTATTACTGGTTCTTCAATTATGTCAATTCCTGTTTCTTCATTTATTGTTTCATCAACGATTTCAATTTTATTTTTATTATTAAAAATATTAGTAATTATATCAATTTCCTTATTAATATTCTTATTATTAACTACTAAAATCCCGTTCTTTTCGGTGTTTGATGAAAACAACATTACCAAAAATAGTCCTCCTACTAATAACTGTATTCCAACTAATAATGAGGCAATTACTATTCTTTTCAAAGAAATCACCTATCCTTTTAAGCATATATATTTTATCATTTTTTAGGCTAAATGTCAAATAATGTTTCTACATTGTTATTAGTAATTTTTGCTATTTTTTCTATGCTTTCTTGTTTAATCTCGCATATTTTTTGGGCGATTATTGGTATGTAAGCTGGTTCATTTTTATTCATTCGATATGGTTTTGGTGTTAAATAAGGGGCATCTGTTTCTAATAATATATATTCTAAATCAATGTTTTTAATTACCTCCTTTATATTATGAGAATTTTTAAAAGTTATTATTCCCCCCACTCCTAAATATATGCCTAATTTAGTAAATCTCTCAGCCATTTCTAAACTACCTGAAAAGCAATGCATAACTCCTTTTATATTTGTTTCCTCAATTATATCATATGTATCTTGAACAGCGTCTCTACTATGAATAATAACGGGTTTCTTATTGTTCTTAGCTATTTCTATTTGTTTCCTAAAAACTGTTTGTTGTTTTTCTTTCTCTGTTCCTTCATAATGATAATCTAGGCCTATTTCTCCAACCGCAATTATTTTATGATGATTGATATTATCTATTAACCATTGTAAATTCTCCTTTTCATAATTATCTAATTCAGTTGGATGAAATCCCAACGATCCATAAACAATATCATATTTATCGACCAATTGTATAACTTCCTTATTAGTTTCTAAATTATAGCCACTTACAATTATCTTTTTCACATTATTTTCTTTGGCTCTCTTTATTATTTCGTCCATATTATCGTAATATTCTTTTAATAAATGGCAGTGCGTATCTGTAAACATATTTATCCTTCTTTCTAATATTATTTTAACATAATATCAATATAATAAAAAGAATTATACATTCAAGTATAATTCTTTTAACTTCTTCTTTTCAAAACGATTATTTTGAGCAAATAAAGTAGCAGAACTAAAAAATATGAAAAATCTAACACATTTCTTTCTATGATAATAGAAGTTATTGTTAAAAATAAGCTGCATATTAAGAAAATTATTAATTTTTCAATATTTTCTTTTGCTTTAAGCATTGCCTTTTTCATCCTTTCTTACTGATAAATACCGCAATACTACAAAGCTAATATATCAAAATTGTTTTTTATTGTAAATCAAATTCGTTATTTTTATTTTGATTTACATTTTACTTGTCTATTTTTTCTTCTATTCTCTTAAATAAAACCTCTGGTTCTTTTGTTTTCGTTCCCGATTGATAATAACCAAACTTATCTAAAGTATCGAAAGTTATATCTTCTGTATTTATTTGTTTAAATATTTCTTCGGCGGTTTTAGGTAAATAGGCTTGTAATAAGACAGTAGCTTGTCTAATAGTCTCGATTAAATTATATAAAATAGTATTTAACCGGTCTCTATTCTTTTCGTCTTTAGCTAATACCCAAGGGGAAGTTTCATCTATATATTTGTTGCATCTCCGATAAACTTCAAAGATTAAATCTAATGCCTCAGCTATTTTTAATTCATTCATTTTATTAGTAACTTTATCCCTAGTTTCTAAAACTAGAGTAATTAAATTCTCATCAACTAGTTCTCTTTTATTAGTATTAGTTACTACCCCATCGAAATACTTTTTGACCATGTTTATTGTTCTATTTACTAAATTACCTAAAACATTAGCTAAATCCTTATTAATTGAATTAATTAATAGTTCCCTGGTAAAGGTTCCATCAGAAGCATAGGGTATCTCATGAATTAAATAATATCTAACGGCATCTAACCCAAACTCCTGAACCAAATCCTCAGCATAAATGATATTACCCTTACTCTTACTCATTTTATCATCACCAAATAATAACCATGGATGCCCAAATATCTTTTTTGGTTGTTCAATCCCTAGGGCATGTAACATAATTGGCCAATAAATGGTATGAAATCTCAAGATGTCTTTACCTATTAGATGAACATCGCAAGGCCAATATTTATTAAACAATCTGCCATTTTTACCTTCTGGATCATAACCTAAAAAAGTAATATAATTTGATAAAGCATCTATCCAAACATATATTACATGCTTAGTATCAAATCTTACTGGTATCCCCCATTTGAAAGTACTTCTTGAGACACATAAGTCCTGAAGTCCTGGTTTAATGAAGTTATTCATAATTTCGTTTTTTCTTATTTCTGGTTGAATAAAATCCTTATGATTTTCAATATATTCCTCTAACCACTTGGAATATTTGCTTATCTTAAAGAAATATGCTTCCTCACTTGCCCGCTGTACCTCTCTTCCACAATCTGGACATTTTCCATCAACAAGTTGTGATTCTGTCCAAAAAGCTTCACAAGGTGTACAGTATAACCCTTTATATTCTCCTTTATAAATATCCCCTTGTTTATATAATTTTTCAAATATTTTTGATACTATTTCTTGGTGATTAGAATCAGTTGTCCTAACGAATTTATCATAGCTAGTATCCATCGTGTCCCACACTTCTTTTATTTGTTTAGTTATTTTATCAACATATTCCTTCGGTTCTAAACCCGCTATTTTAGCTTTTTCTTCTATTTTCTGCCCATGTTCATCGGTTCCTGTTTGAAAATAAACATCATATCCTTCCAAACGCTTATATCTTGCAATAACATCTGCTAAAACAATTTCATAAGTATTCCCAATATGGGGCCTTGATGATGTATAAGCAATAGCGGTACTTATATAATATTTTTTATCCATTTTATCATCTCCTAATTAGTGCTTCCTAAACCGCCTTTTCTTTCATTTAATGATTCATCTTTATCAACCAAGAAATATCTTTGAAATATTCCCTGGGCTATTCCTTCCCCCTTACTAACTTTATATGTCTTTTCTCCCTCGTTTTGTAAACGAATCCAAATATGTCCTTCATTATCTTTATTATTATAATAATCACTATCTACTATTCCGACTTGATTACACATTCGTACATTATATTTGAATCCCATGCTGCTTCTAACATAAATACCTAAAAATTCGTTAGTTGGTAACTTCACTTTTATTCCAGTTGGTATTTTTATTGTCTCTTCGGGTTGTAACTCAAAATCAAAAGGTACTGAAAAATCATAAGCAGCTGAATGCATAGTTTTTCTAACAGGTAGAGTTAAATCATCATATTTAACATTATAACCTGTAAAATCTTTATTAAATTGTTTTTCACTTATTTTTTCAAAATATCTTTTCATTATGCACCTCAAAATCTACTTTATTATAACATAATATTATTACTCAAACAATAAAAAAATTTTGTATCTTTAATTTATTTAAAACTGTAAATAATAAAAAAAACATTTATTCAATAAAATGTTTACTTAGTATTTTTGATAAAATAACGGCTTGCTTTTCCTCTGCCTCTGTTAATGGTAAATCGTTAGAAAAGATAATAACACATCCCAAGGCTTCACTACTAGCAACAATTGAGCAAAATGAAAAAAATCCAGTTTCTTCTTCTGTCTCAATTAATTGAATTGCTTTTTTTTGTCTTTCAACAAAGCTATCCCTTCTGTCAATCGTTCTATCTACAAAATTGCTAATTTCCTTATTTAAATACTTGTTACTTATATTATTTGAGGTGGCAATAATTTTATTTCTATCTGTTACAATAATATTTTTTTTTATAACTTGATTAAAAATATTAACATAGTTATCTACTGTCGATCCTAGATTTTCTATCGGCGAATACTTTCTTAAAACGATATCTTCCCCTAGAACACTTATTTCTAGGTTCTCTCCATCTTTTAGTTTTAATGTTTTTCTTATTTCTTTTGGTATCACTATTCTACCCAATTCATCAATCCTTCTTATTATTCCTGTTGTTTTCATATTTCACTCCATTCTCTAATATTTTGTCAAAATATGTAAAATTTATACAAGTAAATTGACTTCTAAAATTATTTTGTTTATACTTAACTTATGGTGAGAAAATGAGTGATTTAGTTAATGCTATTATTGAAATACCTTTAAAGACTAAAAATAAATTTGAAATTGACAATGTAACTAAAAAAGTTAAACTTGATAGGGTTTTATATTCTGCAATGAACTATCCTGCTGAATATGGATATTTAGAAAACACACTATCTCCAGATGGAGACCCTTTAGACATATTAGTTATCACTTCTGAGGCTACATTCCCTGGTTGTATTGTTCCCGCAAGAGTTATTGGCTTTTTACGTGTTGTTGATAATGATTATGAGGATTATAAAATTATTTCTGTGGTAGCTGTGGATCCTAGATACAACGAAGTCAATAACTTAGCTGATTTATCAGAATTTACTTTAGATGAAATAAAGAATTTTTTTGAAAATTATAAAACTCTCCAGAAAATTACTGTAGAAGTTAAGGAATACCATAATAAAAATGAAGCTTTAGATTTAATTGAGGAATGTAAAAAAAGATATATAGAAAAAAAGAACAAAATTTAATGTTCTTTTTTTATTGATTACTTTGTAAATATCTATAATAATCTGTTTTAACAAGTAACCTACTTATATTTATCCGATTAGATACAACACTATTTATGTTATTAATATATTCCATAGTCATATTATCATTTAAAGTTATATAATTTCCATTAGCAGAATAATAAGTACCATTATTAGTAACCCAAGACCTATTTTTAAACATCGCTAACCCACCAGTAGTAGAAAAAATATCTTTACCCATAAATAACCTGGAGTCATAATCTAATCCAAACAAATTATATACAGTAGGAATTACGTCTATGGACATACAAACCTTATCAATATTTATTTTCTTTAACTTGTTATTCCAAATAATTAAATTACTATGATCGACTTCAATAACACTATCTTTAGTATAACTTGACACTTCATTTATTTGATTAGTACTTAGAGCATAAGGATAATGATCTGCTAATAACACAATAACGGTGTTGTCTAATTGATCACTTGCCTCTAATTTTTCTAATAATATTTCTAATGCTCTATCAAGTTCAATCTGGGTGGCCAAGTACGCTTTAATCTTTTCACTATAATTTAAATTATTAACTAAATCCTTATTTTTTCTAGCAATAGAATTACCCTCCCAGGTATATTGAAAATGCCCCGATACTGTCATATAATAGGCTAAAAAAGGTGTCTCACTATTAATATAATCATCCACTGTAGCATTAATCATTTCAACGTCTGACTCAGGCCATTGCTCACAATTAACAAACCTTTCTAAGCCCTTATAACATGCTTTATAATTATCAAAACCTAAAGATTTTAAATAAACATTACGGTCTTGAAAGTCATAATAATGATTATGGTAAGCAAAAGTATTATACCCAATATTTTTAAACATATTAGCTAAACCATAAGGAAAAAGATTAGACCCGCTCCTCCAAACATTTAACATGCTAGAATCCGCATATAGTCCCGTTGTTGATTGAAATTCCCCCCCTATGGTACTTAAATTATTTGAGGTATAGAAATTCCCAAAGACAAATCCGGTGTTAACTAATTTATATAATGTAGGAGTTAAAGTTTCCGATACCCCTATTTGATTAAAACTCTCTGCAGTTATGTAAATCAAATTCATCCCCTTAAATATACCAGTATATTTATTTTGTTTTGTACCTATATCATTGTCCATATACTGATTTATTAATTTTATATCAGGATTATTAGATTTTAAAGAGGAAAAATCTATATCTAAAACATTATAATCATAATCAAAAATATCATTATCATCCTCTGTAACATGATCTATTGTTTTTATTTTCTCTTCAAATCCAAAACTAGTTCTATAAATATCTAACATTAACGAATTTAATATCCCTAATTTCTCAATATTTAGAGAGTTATCATTTAATTCATAATATAGCTGATATGCACCATAGTTATCTTCTTTCTGACTTTGTAAATTTAAATAGAACAAGAATATTCCTATTATCAAACAAGGTAAAAAAACAAGATAGTGTTTTAATTTATTACTATTTAAAACTATTTTTTTACGAAAAACAATTAATAATATTAATGGTACAAAAAACAAAACAATAAGATACAAATTTTTTAATATTATAACTACCGCTTCTTCACCAAATTGGAAGGCTTGCTCTGTAAGTTTAAAAATAGATAATGAAAAATAACTCCTAAATGTTGATCTAAATACAAATTCCAATGCAAATAAAAACCCTAAAATGGAATAAGTAATGTACATCATTATTTTATTTACTTTATTATTAAAAATATTAGTAATAATAGTAATGAATATTGCTACCGGTAATTGGTATAACAAAATATTAATAATGGTACTTCTTAGATAGCTATCGTAAATTAAAACAGAAAAAACTAATTCTAGGAATATCAAAAATCCATAATTTAACAAAAACGTCTTACCCTTTTTCATACTTTTTTTGTTTGTCCTCATTTTATCACTTCTCACCATAATATTATATCATAAAGATTTATAAAATAATATTTGTTATTTTATTTTGTTTAACAATTCTACGATATAGAAAAGGAAATGCTTTTCTAATCTAATAGTATCTAAAATAATATATATTTTGTTGTTTTTATAATTGAATCTAAACTGTTTAGAAATATTATATGCTTCTAAAAACAATTCTTCACCATCAATTTCTTTACTAATTTCTGATGGCAATTCTATTTCAATAAATGTTTTTGTTTGTTTTATATTTGTAATATTCAACTCTTTAGCTATTTTTTCAAACCATTCTTCATACATATATGTTTCTATACTGTCGTTTATCTTACCAAATCTGTCTTCTAACTCCCTTTTTATTTTATTTAATTTCTCTTTTGAGTCTATTTCATTAATTTTTTTATGAATTTCTATCTTTAAATCATCTTCCGATGTATATTGATCATCGATATGAGTCTCTACTTCAATTAGAGGTTTTGCTTCTGTTTCTTTTTCTTCCTCTATTGCTTCCCCTTTTAATTTAGCTACTGCTTCTTGTAGCATTTTTAAATATAATTCAATTCCAATTGTATCAATAAATCCCGATTGTTCCTTACCTAGTATGTCTCCTGCTCCCCTTATAGATAAATCTCGCATTGCTATTTTAAATCCACTACCTAATTCGGTAAATTCCTTAATAGTATTTAGTCTTTTAACAGCAACTTCATTTAAAGTCTTTTGCTTATTATACATTAAATACGCAAAACCAATTTTGTTACTACGCCCAATTCTTCCTCTTATTTGATATAACTGGGCCAATCCATAACGATCAACATCGATAATAACTAGAGTGTTAACATTTGGAATATCTATCCCTGTTTCAATAATTGTGGTGCAAACTAAAACATCAAAATTGTGATTAATAAAATCTATCATTTTGTTTTCTAGTCTATTTTTAGTCATCTGTCCATGGGCAAAGTCTACTCTTGCTTCAGGAACTAAATTACTTATTTCCTTTACTTTTTGTTCTATCTTTTCAACTCTATTATAAAGGACAAAGACCTGCCCATTTCTAGCTAACTCCTTGTATATCGCTTCCTTTATAATATTATTATTTTCCTCTAAAACATAGGTTTGAATTGGATATCTTTGTTCCGGAGGTGTTTCTATCAAAGATAGAGATCTAATTCCTGCGATTGACATTTGTAATGTTCTTGGAATGGGCGTTGCTGATAATGTTAAAATATCAATTGTTGCCTTATATTCCTTTATCTTCTCTTTATGTTTAACACCAAATCTTTGTTCTTCATCAACAATCAACAATCCTAAATCTTTATAAGAAACATCATTACTTAATATACGATGAGTCCCAAATAAAACATCAACCTTTCCCTCTTTTAAACCAGATAAAATTTTCTTCTGTTCTTGTATATCAACAAATCTATTTAAAAGGGCAATTTTTATAGGAAAATTTTTAAATCTATCCAACGCACTTTTATATTGCTGACTGGATAAAATTGTTGTGGGACATAAATAGGCAACCTGTTTGCCATCATTAACTGCCTTAAAAATTGCTCTAAATGCCACCTCAGTCTTCCCAAATCCAACATCTCCACATAACAACATATCCATTGGTTGTATTTTTTCCATCTCTGTTTTGATACTATTTATAGCAACTTTTTGATCTTCTGTTTCTTGATATTGAAATTCGTTATCGAATATTATTTGATTTTCATCATCAGGATTAAAGGCAAATCCTTTTAATGCCTCTCTTTCAGCTGATATTTTCATCAAACTACTCGCAATATCTTCTAATTTTTTTCTTATTTTGGCTTTTTTCTTTTGCCATTCGTCGGTATTTAACTTATTTAATCTTATTGATATTCCTTCTCTTCCAGAAAATTTTGAGATCCTATCAATGCTTTCTACTGGTATATATAGAATATCTCCATCTGCATAGATCAATTTAATATAATCCTTCTTTATACCGTTTTTAGTTAAAGTAACTAATTCATCATATATCCCAATTCCATATACTTCATGGACAACATAATCCCCCTTAACAATGTTATTAATATTGCTAATTTTTGTTCCTAACTTAAACTTTGTCTTGTAAATTTTGTTTTTTTCTTGCTTAAACAAATCATTATTACTAATAACTACAAGATTCCCAAAAACAAAGCCACTGGTTATTGCTTTATTTATTAAATTAATTCTATTCTCTATAATATTATTTTCCTTAGTTAAAATTAAATCTTCCCTATCTAAATATTTTACAATTCTTTTTGCTGTATTTTTTTCTTCAATACATAGAACTACCGTTTTATTAGATTTTAAATAATTCTCTATATCTTTTTTTAATAATTCTAAATTGCCCTCATAATTACCAACATCAAAGGATGAATATTTTTCTTGTTTATTTAATTTTATATTATCTAAAACATTATCAAAACTAATTAAAAATATTTCTTTCTTGACATTATTATCTTTAATATCAAACATATATTTTGTTTTGATTTCTTCTTTATTATCTTTGTCATAATCTAATATTGTTTCTCTAAGCAGTTTATAATTATCAATAATTTGATTATAATCATAGTAAAAGCAAAGATAATTATCAATATAATCACTAATTGAAGATACTTCTGCATAGTTTCTCAAATATTTTTGACTTCTTTCAATAACTTTCTCGTAACTTGTTAAAACAAATTCTGTATAGGGATAAATACTCGTTTCTTTAATACTTGTAAATGATAATTGGTTATCTATATTAAAGTATTTTATAGATTCAATTTGGTCCCCCCAAAACTCAAAACGAAGGGGGTTTTCTTCCCCAATTGGAAAAACATCTATTACAAAGCCCCTGATTCCTAACTTACCTGTTTCCGTTACAAGGGTTTCCCTTTCGTACCCTAAATTAACTAATCTTTCAATAAAATCTTCTCTCTTTACATTTTGCCCCACCTTAAGATTTAATATAGATTCATTCCAAACTTCTTTCTTAGGTAAGTATCTTAAATATCCCATTAAATTAGTTATTACAATATACTTTGAATTGTCTACTAACTTATTTAGAGTAATTAATCTCTCAACTTTAAATTCTGGGCTAATAGCAATAGCCTCGCTAGTGATAAAATCATCCATAGGAAAAAACAAAACTTTTTCAGTATAGTTTTTTAGTCTATTATAAATGTCGTTGGCTTCATATAAAGAATTAGTTAAAACTAATATCCCTTTTTCCTCTTTAAGAAAAGTATTATAAATATAAATACTACTTAATTCTTTATTTAAACCACTTACACCATAATAATTGTTACTATCAATTTTAAACAAATTATCGAAATAGTTCATCATTTCCCTCCATAGACACCAAAAGATACAAATTTATTGTATCTACCTTGTCATCTTTTTTCACTCTTATTCTGTTGGCTTTTTTCTATTATTATATTTATCTTTGATCCTTCCTCCGTCCATAGTTATAAAATCACTAACAATATTTTCTACCATTTTAAAAGAATTGTCTATCGTTTCTTTTTCTTCTTTTGTAAATTTTCCTAAAACTTGGTCAATCGCAGAGTTTAAAGAGTTATTTTGAATACCTATTTTCATTCTTAAATACTCTTTTGATTCAAGCAATGAATTTATATTTTTTATACCATTATGTCCACCATCTCTACTATCATAAACTATTTTAATTTTACCTAAAACCATTGCTAAATCATCATGGATAACTAATAGATCGGACATTTTTATATTGTAATACTTCATATACTTTAAAACAACTTGCCCAGATAAATTGATAAATAACTGGGGTTTAATAAATAAAACTTTTTCATTTTCTATAATTGCTTCTGCCTCGTAAGCATTAAATTTACATTCTTTAAAATCTAGATTATATTTAGAACTTATAAAATCTAAAAACATAAAGCCTAAATTATGTCTTGTATTTTCATATTCCTTCCCCGGATTACCTAATCCTACAACTAATCTCATTCCCCACTCCTTCTATGATATCCTTCATATACAACATTTTTAGATATTTTGTTATCTTTTGCTACCATCTTTATAGAATCTCTTACTGTCAGATTTTTATTTATATATTTTTTTACTTCCTTAGCAATGTCTATTGATACCTTCTCTTCTTTTTTTGTTTGGGGCTCAATAACAATAACTATCTCTCCCTTTATTTCTTCTTTTATTATTTCTTCAATTGTTCCCCGATAAATAGTTTCAAACCTTTTTGATATTTCCCTAACTAAGGCTATTCTTCTATTATCTAAGATATCCAACATTAATTCTAAAGTTTCTCTTATTCTGTGAGGAGCCTCATATATGATAACACTATAATTTGAGTCTTTTATTCTATTTAATTCCTCTTTTTTTATGCTCCTCTTGCTGCTTAGAAATCCATAGAAAAGAAATGGTTGAGGGCTTATTCCTGAAGAAGTCAATGCTGGAACAAACGCTGTTGGCCCCGGCAAAGAAATAACATTATAATTGTTTTCGATAATATATTTAACAGTCTTATAACCAGGATCACTAATTAAAGGTGTTCCTCTATCTGTAACTAAGGCTACATTTGTTCTATTTTTTAAATATTCCAGAACTTTTTCTTTAACTTTATCCTCGTTATGCTCGTGTAAAGAAATCAACTTCTTTTTTATATTAAAATGATTAAGTAATATTGTTGTAACTCTAGTATCCTCAGAAAATATTACCTCTACTTCCTTTAAAGTATTAATGCTTCTTAAAGTTATGTCTTCTAAATTGCCAATTGGGGTTGGAACGAGATATAGAGATGGGCCTTTATCATAACTTTTTTGTACCATTTTATCACTTCCCAAACATGTCTTTTATTTCTTTTGTATATTCATTATTGTCTCCGTGACTAATTAAAGGAGACATTATTTTTAATCCTGGCTGCCCATTCTTTACTCCTTCAATTAACAAAATATTAGCCTTTTTATCCCTTTTTGGATAAATTAGTCTTAACTTTTTTGGCTCTATATTATATTTTCTCATTACACCTATTATTTCAATTAATCTTTCAGGTCGATGAACTAGAGCCAATTTACCTCCATTTTTGAGGATTTTTTTACTTACCTTTAAAATGTCTTCTAAAGTAAGCAAAGATTCGTGTCTAGCATTTCTTTTTATTTCATTCGAATTTAAATTGCTCTCGTTATTTATTTTAAAATATGGTGGATTGCAAGTAATTACATCAAAAGTATCAGATTCAAATATGTTTACTAAATTATTAACATTTTCATTAAGCAAAATTATTCTGTCTTCTAATTTATTTTCCTTTACAGATTTGACAGCTAAATTATAAACCTCTTTTTGAATTTCTACGCCATAAACTATCCCATTTGTTCTATAAGTAAGCAACATTGGTATTGGAGCATTTCCTGTGGCAAAATCAATTATCTTTTTGTCGCTTTTATTTACAGTAACAAAGTTGGCTAATAAAACTGAATCTAAAGAAAAGTTAAACCAATCGCTATCTTGATAAATACACATCTTAGAGAAGTTTAATAATTGATTTTTGACTTCCATAATTATTTTATCTCTTTTTCAATAACACCATTATTTTCAATAGCAATCCGATATGTTCTTTTTAATAAATCTACTGATATTATCTTTCCTTTTCCCTCTTCGGTATCAATTATCTCTCCGACCTGAGGCATTCCTTTTTTATATTCATCATAACTATCATTTTCATACTTTAAACAACAAAGTAATCTTCCACAAACACCATTTATTTTAATTGGATTTAAAGCCAAAGATTGATTTTTAGCCATACTTATAGATACAGAATCAAAATTAGTTAAAAAAGTACTACAACATAGTTTTCTTCCACAAGGTCCTAGTCCTCCCATTTCTTTTGCTTTATCCCTAATTCCTACTTGCCTTAGTTCTATCCTTGTTCTAAATTGATATCCCAATTCCTTTGCCAATTGACGGAAATCAACTCTCTCATCAGCTATAAAGCGAAAAATTAATTGACTCCTATCAAAAGTGTAACTTGCGTCAATTATTATCATCTCAAGATTATTTTTTTTAACTAATTCGCGACATTTTACAATGGCATTTCCTGCATCTTTTAAATTGGCTAAATGCTGTAAATAATCTTTTTTTGTAGATATTCTAATTACTTTTTTGTAATCATTTTTTTTATCTAATTTATCTTCTTCTATAAACGAATCAACTTTGCCAAATTGCAATCCCTTTTCTGTTTCAACAATTACGGTTAAATTTTTTTTTAAGTTCAGATTATTATCATCAAAAAAATAATCTTTACCTTTTTCATTTAATTTAATTCCAACAACTCCCATTTTATACACCCTCCAATTCTATAATCATTTTATCTATTAACAAGTTCATATTTAAATTATATCTTATCAAATCCCTTATTTCAATTAAAACTTCTATTTTTCTAAATATGGTTTCTATGTCTGTCAAACTTATTCTGTCAATTAACCCTATATTATCCGTAAATATATTAATATTCTTGTTTGTTTTATATTTTAAAGTCTCATAATAAAAATTGATCATAATATCTAGTGCCATAATATTATCTTTTTTCTCTTTAAAATTATTATGCCATATTTTTTTTAAATATATTAATGTATCTAATCCATTCTCCTCATATAATTTAATAAAATCCAAAACATTATTTAGTAATTGGATGCTTTCCTCATTATTTAAAAAGCTATTTATTTCGACATTATTACTACAAATTAGACTAGCAATTTTTTGTAAATAATTATCATATTTAGTCAAATCTTTTTTTTGCAAACTCAATAATTGACATCGAGAAACGATTGTCTTAAGAACCATATTTATATTATTAGTTATTAAAATTGCAATTATATCGTTATCTGGTTCCTCAAGAAACTTCAAAAGTGAATTAGCTGTATGCCCATTCATCTTCTCTGCCTCAGTAATTATATATATTTTTTTTGTCCCTTCAAGGGGCTTCTTACTAAACTCATTTTGTAAATCGATTGCCTGTTCTTTTTTTATCCACAAACCTTCCGAACTAATAATTTTTAATTCTAAGTAGTTATTATTGTCTATTCTTTGACATAAATTGCAATTTTTACAATTTAAATTATTTGTATAATTATGTGGACAGACAATATATTTTACGTATGCTAAGGCTATGTCTAATGCATCCGGATTATTATTAGCTTCAATTAAATAAGCATGCGATATTTTATTGTTTTTTATAGAATTAACCATTAATTTATAAGCTATAGGTTGTCCCTCTTTATATACATCCAACATAATTATTTTTCTTCCTTTCTAAAAAAGCAACAAGGAAAAGATAGCTAATGCAAACATTGACGGTAAACCCAAAAAAGTAACAAACAAAACTGTAAAAATATTAATTGGGATTATTGTGTCAAGCGGGGCAGCGATAACATTATAAGCATAAATGATTAGTGCCGCCATAATTACTTTTTTTACTAATTTAAATATTTTTTTAAACATTTTCTCACCCAGTTAATTTTATGAGCAAAATAATATTTTATGAAATATCTTTTCTTTCCTCTAAAGCCATTTCTAAAGTCATAATATCTAGATATTCTAAATCTGTCCCAATTGGAATTCCAATTGCTATTTTAGAGACTTTTATTTTTTTACCGCCTAATATTTTTTTTATGTACTGCATCGTCGTTTCGCCCTCAATGCTCGGTTTTAATGCTAAAATTATCTCTTTAACATCCTCGTTTTCAATCCTTTTAATAAGATCCCCCACATTAATATTCTCAGGATTTATTCCTTCAAGTGGAGATATTAATCCATCTAAAACATGATATTTACCATTATAGACACCTATTTTTTCAAACGCAATAATGTCTTTGGCCTTTTCTACAACAAAAATAATATCTGTGTTTCTACCCTTATCGTTGCATATTGCACAAACATCACCTTCAGAAATATTATGGCATATATTACATTTTCTAATTTTGTTTTTTATTTCCAATATTGTTTCCGCAAAAGATTGTAATCTTTCCTTATCAAAATTTATCATTGAAAAGGCTAATCTTTCAGCCGATTTTTCTCCAATACCTGGAAAATCTTTTAAATATTCTATTAATTTTTTAATGCTATTAGGATACATATTATATCAACCCGGATAATCCCTGGCCATAACAACTTAGTTTTTCTTTTTTAGTTTCTTCTACTTTTTTACCAGCATTGTTAATTGCTATCATTATCATATCTTCAAGCATTTCGGTTTCGTCTGTCGAAATAGGTTCTTTAACATTTATTTTTATAGATAATACTTCCTTTTTGCCATTCATAACGACACTTACCAATGATGAACTACCTTCATACCTTGACTCTTCTATTTCCTTTTGCGTTTTTTTTAGCTCTGCTTGCATTTTTTGTGCCTCTCTCATTAAATTTTGCATATTCATTTTATCATCCCTCTCTTATTTATATTCAATTAATTCTTCCCCAAACAAATCAACTAGTTTGTCAACCGGAGTGACCTTTTTAACTTTTTTCTCTTCTTTTGTTTCTTCTATATAAATATATTTTTTGTTTTCTTTCAGATTTTTTATATATTTATCTTTTTCAATTAACCATTCCTCCTCTGTTAAAGCAATAATTAAGAAGTCTTTTTTATAAATGTTTTTAAATATTTTTTTTACTTCCTTAGACATTTCGTTAAGACGATTAGCTATGGACTGTATTTTTGTCATTAATATGAGATTTTTTTCACCCGCTACCGCTATTTCTGTATCATTTAATAAACCAGCAACTACATTGTTTTTATCATCCAATAAATAATTAGTAACCTCCATATATTTTCCTTTTAATTCATTTAATAATGTTTTAGAGGCGGTAGCAAAAGTATTATTTATTCTCACTTCTTTTATATTTTGAGTAACTATTAACTCTTCTTGTTTTATTTGTTCATTAGATTCTTTTTTTTCTTGTTTTTCTATATTTTCTGTTTTTAATTCAATTTTTTCTTCATTTTTTTCTTTTATATCATTAATTTCTTCTACTATAATATCTTTTTCCTCAACATTTTGTTTACTAAAATCTTTTTTTATTATTTTTAATAAAGTTGCTATAAGTAGAATATCTGGATAATTAGTATTCTTAATTTTTATAAGTAATTCATTTAATTCCATAATTATATTATAAATGTTACTATCGCTATAAAAATCAGATAATTCCTTTATTATTTCATTTTTATCTTTAATATATGTAGTTCTATTAATATTCTTATATATTAATATATCCTTTAAGAATATTATTAATTCCTCAATAAATTTAGAAACATTTTTTCCTTCAGAACTAATTTTATCAACAAAATCAATTACTTTCTCAATTTTTTCATTATATATGTTTTTTAACAACTCACTCAATTCTTTATATGATATTGAGCTGCATATTTTATAAACATCCTCTAATACAATTTCATTAGGATTATACGCGATTAATTGATCCAATAGGTTGATTGCATCTCTCAACCCCCCATCAGATAATCTGGCAATTTCATATAATATTTCCTCTCCAATTTTAATTTTTTCATTTTTTGTAATTTGTAGTAATTTTTTTACTATTCCTTCGTTTTGTATTTTTGTAAATTGAAACTTCTGACAGCGGGAAGATATAGTTAAGGGTATTTTATGAGGTTCCGTTGTTGCCAATATGAAAATCGCATGTTTGGGGGGTTCCTCCAATGTTTTTAGCAAGGCATTAAATGCTTGAATTGTTAACATATGAACCTCATCAATTATATATATCTTATATTTTGACATTGAGGGAACAAGATTAATTTTATTTTTTAATTCTCTTATTTCATCAACACCATTATTAGATGCAGCATCTATTTCTACAACATCATTATTTATAAAAGCGTTCCTACAACTATCACAATTATTACATGGATTGCCATCTCTTAAATTTTCACAATTTACCATTTTAGCTATTATTTTAGCAATGGTTGTTTTACCGGTCCCCCTAGGGCCCGAAAACAAATAAGCGTGCGATATTTTATTATTTTCAATTGCATTTTTGATAACTTTAACTATGTTTTCTTGTCCTACGACGTCATCAAAATTATCAGGTCTGTATTTTCTGTACAATGCCAAATATTCCATAAAAAATAACCTCCTTGTAATCTAATTATAGCATATAATTAAAGAAAAAAAGTTACTTATTTCTTAATTTCTCAAAAAAATCATTTAAAATAACTTCATATTCTTCTTTCAATTTATTATCTAACATTTCACCGCTATTTTTAATATCGAACTTGTGTTCGTCTTTTCTTTTTAATATATATACAACATTTTTAATTCTACTTTCTAAAATTGCCCCATAACACATCATACAAGGTTCTAGCGTCACATATATAGTACATTCTGATAATCTCCAATTTTTTTTAACCTTGCAAGCTTTCTCTATAGCAACAATTTCAGCATGCCCTGTTGAAACATTTTTTATTTCCTTTTGATTATATCCTTTCGATATAATCTTATTTTCACACACTATTACAGCCCCTATTGGTATTTCATTATTTTTATATGCTTTTTTTGCCTGTTTTATAGCCTCTCTCATATATCCTTCTTCGTCCAATAAATTTTCCTCCCTCAATATTTCACGTAAAACATATTAGCACAAAAATTATTTCCCGGGAAATAATTTTATACCCTCTTTAGTTAACTAAAAACAAACTTAAATCAAACATACTATTTTAGCAACATTATGTTTGCTAAAATGTTTTTTTA
>CAYWKX010000006.1:0-20687 GCA_964459185.1 uncultured Muribaculaceae bacterium
AACTCAAACTATCATAAGATCCTTTATGATAAATACAAATGCATTTTGTTTCAGGTAATTCCATAAACTTAATATTATCATTTTCTTTAAATGGTTTTTTATCTTTAATTACTGCTTGAGCATATCTAATTTTAATATTTTTTTCTTTATATTCTCCATCTAAATAATTTACAAAGCAATAATCCGGTTCTACACATTTAATATTTGGATTTAGTTCTAAACATTCCATACCTGATGCCTGAATAAACCCTGATGCGTCACTATAATCTTTTAATACACCTTCTTTATAATACACATAATATGATGGTATTACTTTTTCAAAAATTTCATTTTTCATATTTTTCTCCTCTAATAAATAATTTAGTTTTGAAAGCTGATTATTATATGTATTAATAGTATTTTCTAATTCTAATTTTTTGTTCTTTAAAATATTATCTAAAGAGTCTTTTTTTATTATTACTTTTTTAATATCTTCGATAGATAATCCAACTTGTTTTAATGAAATAATTCTACCTAAATCTAATAGTTGACTATTTTCATAATATCTATAACCATTAAAAGTATCAACATATTTGGGTATTAATAAGCCTTCTTTTTCATAATATCTTAAAGCCTTAATAGTAACTTTAGACATTTTAGAAAAATCTCCTATTTTTAACATAATATCGCCTCCTATAATTATTTATACAGTATCCCCTAAGAGGAGGGTCAATACTAATTTGAAATAAAAATTATATATTTTTTAATATAGATTCAATATCTTTTTTTATCAAAGATTGCATACTTTCTTTATATTTAGTTAAATCTATCTGCTTTAATTTATTCTCTACTTTGACAGATAAATTAGGCTTGTATATTAATATCAGATTTAATTTACCTAGACATTGTCTTACTGAAGTACTTGTATTGTCATCTAATTCTTTTAATATTAAATCAAAATTGTTTTCAATCTTATTTTCATTATCCCATTTAGCTAATTCACATAATAGTCTAAAAGCTCTTACTCTAACAAATGTTTTTTCATGTTTTAACATTAAAATTAAATCATCAAAATAGTTATATAATTCATTTGATTCAACGACTTCACTTTCTAATTCGAGTAATTTTTTATATGCAGCTTTATCATCTTTATCATATAGCATTTTAATTTTTTCTTTCATACAATCATCTCCATAAATTGTAATTTATTAATCTTTTAATATAATTTCATAATCAATATAATCCCCTGAAAAAGGTGTTTCATTATTAACTCTTTTTCTTATTTTTATAAAACCAACACTTTCATAGTTTTTTTGTGCCGGTAATAAAAATGTGTTTGTTGTTACAATTATCTTTTTTAAATCATTATATTTTTTTATTCTTCTTATTGCTTCTTGCAATTGTAATTTACCATATCCTTTTCCTTTGTATTTAGTTAATATACAATTGTGACCTATTTCTACATAATCTGGTCGATTTCTTGGATCCCAAGATATATGACCAATAGGTATTCCATCTAATACTGTAATGAATGTATATTTATCAGCTATATCTAAATTTGAATAAAAGAATTCATCATGTTCTTTCCACATATCATCCCAAGTCTTTTTACAATTATCATTAAATGAATATGCATCAACTAATTGCTTATATAAAGTTCCTTTAGGAAATTCGCTTGTTTTTTTGAATTCTATCATATTGACACTCCTTAACAAATTACTATTTATCTTTCTCTTTATTTTTATTATACACTAAAAAAGACAGATTTTATCATCTGCCTTAAATATTCCCTTATATTCCCTTAACTAAATCATCGGATCTAATTCGGATCTAAAGTGTATTTTTTATAATTGTGAAATCTCGCAAAGCCTTATATTTCCTTACTTTCCACAGCACTGCTTATATTTCTTTCCACTGCCACATGGTTTTTAGATTGGGGGCTTTTGACCTCATTTGAAAGCATTTTAGGGCTCTTTTTTGCCCTTTTTTGCTTTTGAGAGCACTTGGGAGCACTCGGAAAACCTACCTAAAGGTATCTAAAAAGGTATCTAAAATTCAAAAAATACTCTTTTTCGAGAAAAATTAGTAAATTTGACTAATTAGCTATTTTTTTATTATAAATTTGTATTGTTTTTCTTTACGTATGATAGTGTTTTTACAAAAACTGGTTCACCATCAAATTTTGATTTATCCCATTCATACCAAATATCAAATGCTGTTTGAGCACCATCTTCAATCATTTTGCCTATTTTAGGACTTTTAAATACAACATTACCAGCTTGATCGTCTAAACTGTGTTGGCATCCCATATCTTGATAAACTTTAGCTTGAATATCAGCTTCCATTTTGTCACATAAATAAGCAAATTTGGATTCTTTTGTACTATGTTCATCAAATTCGATTAACAAGTCAAACAATTCATCTTTATTAAACAGATCGCCAATGACGTCTTTCATGGCTTTATGTTCCATTTCAGCTTTTTCTTCTACTGTTATTTTATCAAATGGTGTTATATCACCAATCAACACTTCACCGATTTCATGAATAGTTAACATTTTTAAAACTTTCTCCATATCCATGTTTAATTGAAATTCTGAATCTAAACTAATTGCCAATATGCATGTTCCATACACATGCTCTGCAATACTCTCTATTCTTTCGCTATTAACATTCCAATGGCTTTTATCCCAACCACTTCTAGTTTTATATTTAAGTTTTGTCGCTAAAAGATAAAACCTCATAGCATTTTTTATTTGTTCTTCCATAAAACCTCCTAAAAATATTATACCATAAAATATCTTATTTTTATTAAAAATCACGCTTTATAAATACCAATATTCTATGTCATTTTGGCAGTGGACACAATTTCATCTTTTTTTATTAATTAAATCTTTGTAAAGCCTTATAAATAAAGGAAATATCGTGATTTTTAGTCGTACTAATTTTTAGTATTTTTACCTCTTTTTTGGGTATCTAGATACCTTTTAGATACTTACCGGAAGGTATCCAGAAAGGTATCTAAAAAATATTTTGATGTTTTAAGGTATCAAAAAAGCCTTATTTTACAAGGCTTTTCTTATCTTCCACAACAGTTTTTATACTTCTTCCCCGATCCACATGGACACGGATCGTTTCTTCCTATTTTATTACTAGTTTTCTGAAGTTTTACAGCATCTTTACCATCATTAGTGATTGTAGTTTTAGCTACTTGTTTTCTTTCTATATTTTGTCTTATTTCTGATTTTAATAAATAAATGCTTACTTCTTCATTTATTTTATTTTGCATAGCATTAAATAATTCATAACCTTCTAAAGTATAAGCTTGAAGGGGGTTTTCATTGGCATATCCTCTTAATCCGATACCTTCACGTAAATGACTCATTGTGGATATATGTTCCATCCAATGATTATCTAGTACTCTTAAATAGATAGCCCTCTCAAATTCGTTAGCTATTTCTTCTGAAACTTCTTCCATTTTTTCTTCATAGTCTTTAGTTGTTTTATCATACAATAAATCTATTATCTCATTTGGTTTTTTATTATTTATTTGTGATAGAGAAATTCTATATTTTTTTAATAGATTTTCATTCGCATACTCTAATATTTCTTCATAATCTTTAGTTTCAAGATTGTTAGACTCAATTAAATGACTATTTACTAAAGATTCGATATTATCTTTAAATATTTCTAAAATGGTATCATGAATTGAATCGTTATCTAGAATTATATTTCTCTTTCCATACATTATTTCTCTTTGATTATTCATGACATCGTCATAATTAAGTAACATCTTTCTTACATCAAAGTTATTGCCTTCAACTCTCTTTTGAGCGGATTCAACTGATTTTGAAAATAGTTTATTTCTAATTGCTTGTTCTCCAGTAAAACCTAAACTAGTTAGCATATTACGATATCTATCGGAACCAAATCTTGCCATTAAATCATCTTCAAACGATACAAAGAATTGACTAAATCCCGGATCTCCTTGACGACCTGAACGACCTCTTAATTGGTTATCTATTCTTCTTGATTCGTGTCTTTCGGTACCAATTACACAAAGTCCTCCTAATTCTTTTACGCCTTCTCCTAATTTAATATCAGTTCCACGACCAGCCATATTTGTAGCAATGGTAACTGAACCTTTTTCTCCAGCATGAGCAATTATTTCAGCTTCACGAGCATGATTCTTGGCATTTAATACCTCATGTTTAATCTTTTTCTTAGTTAACATATCACTAATTAATTCACTTGTTTCAATAGCAATAGTACCTACTAAAATAGGTTGCCCTAACTTATGTCTTCTTTCTATTTCTTTAACAATTGCGGAATATTTTCCAGCTCTTCCAGGATATAATAAATCTGTTTCATCTATTCTTATTACTTCTTGATTAGTAGGAATAGAAATAACATACATATTATAAATATTACGAAATTCTTCTTCTTCTGTTTTAGCGGTCCCAGTCATTCCCGATAATTTTTTATACATACGGAAATAATTTTGAAAAGTAATAGTAGCTAAAGTTTTAGTTTCTTGTTGGATAGTTACTCCTTCTTTAGCTTCAATGGCTTGATGTAATCCTTCTGAAAAAGCTCTTCCTTTCATTAATCTTCCTGTAAATTGATCGACAATGATTACTTTATCTTCCTGAACAACATAATCAACATCTTTTTTCATAAAGTAATTAGCTTTTAAGGCTTGATTGATATGATGGACCAAAGCAGTATTATTAATATCATATAAATTATTAATGTTAAATTTTTGTTCAGCTTTTCTACTACCATCATCTGTTAAACTGATAGATCTATTTTTTTCATCCATAATATAATCTTCATTTTCTTTTAATGATTTAACAAAAGAATCAGCACTTATATATAAATTAGCGGCTTGCATAACCCCACCAGAAATAATAAGAGGCGTCCTAGCTTCATCAATTAGGATAGAGTCAACTTCATCCACGATACAATAATTTAATGGTCTTTGAACTCTGTTTTCTTTTTTAACAACCATGTTATCCCTTAAATAATCAAAGCCTAACTCATTATTAGTAGTATATAATATATCACAATTATATGCATCCTGTTTCTCTTTAAAAGACAATTCTCTTAAATTTAATCCGACAGTAAGGCCTAAAAACCTAAATATACTACCCATCCATTCGGAATCCCTGGTAGCTAGGAATTCATTAACTGTAACGATATGCACTCCATTTCCAGTTAGGGCATTTAAATAGGCTGGCATAACACAAGTTAGCGTTTTACCTTCACCAGTTTTCATTTCTGAAATATTACCATAATGAATGGCTAAAGCTCCGACTAACTGACAATAGAATGGTTTCATAGAAACACATCTATTTGAAGCTTCTCTCACAACTGCGAAAGCCTCAACTAATATATCTTCTAAGGTTTCTCCCTTTTCTAATCTTTTTTTAAATTCTTCGGTGTATGAAACTAATTTTTTATCAGATAATTTAGACATTTTTTTATCTAAACTATCTATTTCATCAGCAATCTTACCAAATTTTTTTAATTCTTTATATTCGTTATCGAAATATTTTCTTAATATTTTAAGCATAATCTCATCTCCATTACATATTTTAACAGATTTTTTATAAAATTAATAGTCCTTTGTCGTAAAAAAGAAAATACACTTATAAATAAGTGTATTAGTTTCTTAATTAATGAGTTTCTATAAGTCCGTAGTCTCCATCTTTTCTTTTGTAAAGAACGCATATTTTATCAGTATATCTATCTTTAAAAACAAAAAATTCATGTCCTAGCAAATCCATCTCTAAAATTGCTTCTTCTTCATCCATTGGTTTCATTTCAATTGATTTTCTTTTGACTATCTTTTCATTAGTTTCCTCATCTTTGTCTAATTCATAATCAAAGTTAAACTCTTTTAGATTATTATTAACACTATTTTGCTTTATTAACTTTGTCTTATTTTTTCTTATTTGTCTTTCTAGTTTATCTGTGACTAAATCAATTGCTGCATATAAGTCTTCATTCTCTTCTTCGCTTCTTAAAATAAACTTTTCAGTAGGAATTGTTACTTCAATAATCTGAGATTTCCCTTTTACTCTTGTTAGAACATTTGCTTTTAAATTATCATCTTTAAAATACTTATTTAACTTGTTTAATTTGTTTTCAACATACTCTTTAATTGCGTCCGTTACTAGCATTTTATCCCCACGAATATTGTACTTCATATAATCAATCCTTTCTAATATCATTATATCACTTATTCATTTTTTTTAAAATACCTTTACCTCCATTAATATATTTTTTATACTTCCTCTTTAGATAATTTATTATTATTATAACTATAATCAATAATAATAATTTTAGTATATCAGAAAAGTTTAAATTTTCATAATCACTTTTAGCTTCCTCGTTCCAAATACCTAGATTACCCGCTAAAGCTTTTTCTTCATGCTCCTGTAATAATTCAGTATATTTATAATCATCATATAAATATGCTACTTTCGCATAACCATTACTTACTAATAGATCCTGTAATAATTCCCCATCAACGAATACCCATCCTAAAAGACGACCATATTTATCTGTATAATCACTGTTATCATCATACTCTATTTCTATTCTCTCGGCAGCAGTTAATTTATTACATGTATAATTACTGGCTTCTTTTCCATAGTATTCTACTTCTTTTTGGCTATCGACAGTTTCGGGAGTATCAATTGCTAACATTCTAACAGTTTTTACTTCGTCATTAGTAATGATTTTAAAAGTATCACCATCAACACAACTAGAAAGTTCTACTTCTTCTTTGGCATAAATATTAACGCTAAACAACAATAAGCAAATTAAAAATACTATCTTTTTCATACTTTAAGTATATCATTTTATAATATAAATAGATATATTCTTTTAATATTTTACAATTTTTGTTATAATGTTTACTAGGAGATGATATTGATATGGATATTTTTTGTAAAATTGCTAAAGGAGAAATACCTTCTTATACCATATATGAGGATGATATTGTTAAAGTTTTCTTGGATGCTAATCCCAAGCATAATGGTCACTCCTTAATTATACCTAAGAAGCACTATCTAGATATAATAGATATTGATATAAATACCTTAACTCATATTATGAAAATTGCTAAAGATGTATATAAAATATTAGATAAATCGTTACATCCTGGGGGCATTACTCTAGTTCAAAACAATGGAGCCCAGCAGGAAGTTAAACATTATCACTTACATTTAATTCCAAAATATGATGATGAAATACCTATGGCTATTGATGAGGTATATAAAGTAATTATGAAAGAAAGTATGTGAAAGCATACTTTCTTTCATAATAATTATTTGAAAACAATCCCTTACATGGGAAAAAACTATCCGAAGATAGTTATAAAAATAATATTATTCTATATTAAGTTAAAACAAGCATGAACTTAGGATAATCGCCAGTAAAATATATAATACTAATACGATTAAAAATCCACTACCACTAGATGGTCCGCAGCCTGGGCTACAACTTGATCCTGTTGACATGATACACCTCCTATTCGTTTAGATTATATCCAAGCACCAAGAATTATTATTAATAAAATAAATAGTACTAATATGATTGCTGCTGAAGATCCACAACATCCCATAATTATTCCTCCTTTTCACTCTTTTCACATTATTGTATGGAAAAACAAGAAAATGGTGAGTGATAAAAGTACAGAAATTTTACATAACCGATTATTTTTTATAAATTTCTTTTTTAGGGTGTTTTTTTGCCCATATTTCCAATTTAATATTGTCTTTTGATTTATTTTCTGTTATCATAATAGTGTACTTAGGAAGGAGACATATAATGACAAAGGACAAAAAAAAGAAATCAACAAAAAAAGTGGTAAAAACTACTAAGAGAAAGGAACCCGTAAAAGGAGTAGTAAAAACTAATAGAGAAAAAGAACTTGTAAGAGACAACCATAAAGAAAAATTTAGAAGAGGAATAGAAAAAATTGATGAAAACAGAAGAGTAATCTATGCCTTGGTAGGAGGTATCTTATTAGGAGTTTTAGTAAATATGTTGTTTTGGCCAGAAAGAATAGCTACTCTTGAAAATGGTGCTCAACCAGTGGCTACTATTGATGGTTTAACTATTACTGCAGATGACTTATATACCGATATGAAAGAGAGTTATTCTGTTGGTATGTTACTTGATGAAATAGATACACATATCTTAACCGAAATGTATCCATCAGATAGTGAAATGGAAAAATATATTGATGAGACCGCTACCTACTATTACAATTATTACAAATCACAAAATGGTTATACAAAGGAAGCTTTCTTAAAAAACAATGGTTTTAATACTGAAGATAAATTTCTTGATTACTTAAGACTAGATTATAGAAGGAAAAAATATTATGAAGAATATACTAGAAGTTTAGTGACAGATACTGAAATTCAAGCTTATTATGATGATGAGGTTTTTGGTGATATTGATTCAAAACATATTTTAGTAGAAATTAATGACGAAGATGGATTAAAGGATGCAGAGGCCAAGGCATTAGCGGAAGAAATTATTAACAAGTTAAATGGTGGTGCAACTTTTGACCAGGTTAAAGAAGAGTATAAAGATTCTATTACTTATGAAGAATTAGGTTATCAATCATTTGATGCTAGTCTAGAAACAGCATATATGGAAGCTATGAAAAGTTTAGGTAATGGTAAATATACTACTACACCTGTTAAAACATCTTATGGTTATCATATTGTTTATCGTATCGATCAAAAAGATAAACCTGTCCTAAAAGATGTTAAAGATGCTGTTGTTGAGGTATTAGCTAAGGAAAAGGCTAGTGCGGATACTAACCTATACTATAAATCTTTAATTAATATGCGTAATGATGTAAATTTGACCTTCTCAGATACCAATATGAAAGAAAAATATAATACTTATATAAGTACGTATGGTAAATAAAAATAAAAGTTATTTCAGAAAGAAATAACTTTTAATTTTTTATTTTATTCATAAGTAAAATTAATTCATATAATCTATTTTTATTATTATCCCATTCTTTATTAATTTCCATTAGTAAAGTCTTTTTTATTAACTCTACATCATTACTTTCTTGCTCATAATAATCATAATATATATATTTAAAGATCTTATCATCATCATTATTTTCAATAAAAATTTTAATATATTCTTTTTTCTCCTTATCTACTCTTAAAATAGTATCATTTTTTATTTTATTATTAATAATATACTCAATATTGATAATATCTAATTTGCCAGTTTCTTCAATTACCTCTTCCTCCTCATCTAATAATAAACCACTTCTTTTTATTAATAACCCATCTTTATTGAACAATAATCCCATTGCTTGCTTCCCATTAGAGACTAAACAAGCATAATCATATCTTATTCTTGAATAAGTCAATGTTATATTTTCTAACTTATTAATAAAATCATTCTTAATTTTGATATCATTGTCCCTCAAATTAAGATAATCTTCCTTACTTACCTTAAATAATGGTATTTTTCTAATATTGATAACTCCATCGTTTTTTTTCCATTCAAAAAAATCATAGTAATCATCATTAAAATTAAGTACGATATCATAAATGTAATTCATAATTTTTTTCTCCTTTTAATAATATAGCTAATAATATTACAATAAGACCAATTATACTATAATAACATTCTATTCTTCTAATAATAAAATTAACATAATCATTAAAATTATACCCCATGCTCATAATATTTAAATATAAAATTATGAAAGTAAACCCGATAACCATTAATCCAAATCCAAATAAAAAGAAAAAAATACGTGTCACTTTATCACCTATTTAATTTTATTCCAAATAATTAGTGATAGACACATATTCTATTCTATATATTTATCTATTTCTACACTACTAATAGCTTCAAATCTCTTGGATATCTTATCAGTAGTAATATGAATGTTCTCAACATCTTTATTAACTGTTTCAATACTTCTAGATAGTTTGTCCCATCTTTCTTTATACCTTGAGAATTCCATACCTAATTTACTTAATTCATCCTGGATTACTTTTGCATATTTATCTCTTTCCATATTCTTAAGAAGAACTTGAATAATAGTAACGGTTGATATTAAAGTAGTAGGAGAAGTAATCCATATCCTCTTCTTATGGGCATATTCCACTAAATCATTATGATAAGCATTTATTTCCGCGAAAATTGCCTCTGCTGGCAAAAACATGATAGCTTGGTTAGTAGTTATTCCTGGAATGATATACTTATCGCTAATGGCGTCAATATGCTTTTTAACATCCATTTTAAATTGTTTTTCATAATTATTTCTATCTACTTGAGGTTTACTTCTATCAACCATGTTTTGATAATTTTCTAATGGAAACTTAGAATCAATTGCTACCGTTCCTAAAGGTTCTGGAGCAAAAAGAACAGCATCAGCGATCATACTATTAGGAAAAGTATATTGCAATTTATAGACACTATCATTTCTTTCGCCAAAAACACTAACTAAAATATGCCTTAAATTAATTTCTCCAAAAATACCGCGACTCTTTTTATCAGTTAAAATGCTTTGTAAAGAAACAATATCTGTTGATAATTCATCTATTTTTTTCTGGGCCTCATCAATGATAGTTAATCTTTCTAAAATAGAAGTAAAAGTCTTATTAGTTTTACTAAAGTTCTCATCTAACCTATCATTTACTTTATCATTAATCATAATTAATCTTTTCTCTAATTTCTCATTTAGTTTTTCCAAATCATTATTTAAAGTCCTTGTTAATTCAATTTGATTATTAGATAACTCCTTCACTACACTTGTTTCTAATTTACCCAATCTTTCTGTTATATTGGACTCATTAACATTTTTAACAATAGCAATAATAACTAAAATTATTATTACAACTAATCCTCCGACTATAATATAATCCATACGACCATCTCCAACCTTATTATAAACTATTTTCTAAAAAAAAGAAATATTTAATATTTTAAATATTCCTCATAACCTCCTTTTATATTAATAGTATAATATCCAAAATAATTAAGTCTCTTAACTATTTCTAAGCTTTGTCTACCATTAGAGCAATAAAGATAGTAAATATCTTCCCTTTTTAAATAATGACCATGATTATTAATTAAATTATAATAGGGAATGTTTATGGCCCCTTTTATATGTCCTAAATTATAATCATAACTATTTCTTATATCAATAATAATAGGATTATTTATTTTTAATACATCCTCTATACTAATTTCATTCATTTTAACACCCTCTAATATAGGATATTAAATAAGAGCTATTTAAATAAGTTAAAAAAACTAAAAAAGATGATTATTCATCATCTGAAAAAAAGTCATCAAAGAAAGCATCATCATTGGAGTTGTCTTCTTTTGTCTCATTATTTTCAATTGGTTCTTCTTCAATAACAGCCTCTTGAGCATTATTATCTTTATCCTTCTTTTCTTGTTCCAATCTTTCTTCCTCTTCTAATTCAGCAATTTTGGCATCTATTCTCTTTACCAAATCATCAACATTAAAACCAGCCTGAGTAGGTACATCAGAAGGACTAGGATGTCCCATAAAAGGATTAAATGGTGGTACAGAATCGCCAAATAAAGGGTTATTATTCATACTCCCCATCATTTCCTCCATTTTTTGTCTTTTCTTTTCTTTTACAAATTCACGAAGATCCCATAAAGCAACGGGCCTCTTTTCCCTTTCAGGAAATACTCCCTTTTCATATTTTCTTCCCCAATCAACCTCAAAATCAGTTTTAAATCTCGTTTTGAATGGCATCATTCTTCTTATTAAAACAATTATTTCAAACTTACCCAATCTTTGTAAATCACTAACAGTTACAAGTGGCATAGAAGCAGTTTTGTCTTTTTCTTTAGATTTTACCTCTCCACACATTTTACTTATTTCTTCTAGAGCAGCTAATTCACTACTAATTAAATACATAATATTACAGTTACCCTTAATAGTTTCAGCTTGTTCTTTGCCATAAACTTGAGTTAATTGAGCATAGTTTTGAATAATAAAATTAAATCTAATATGTCTACTTCTTGCAGCCGTAACCATAGTGGTAACATCCTTAAGTGGAGGCATATTTGCAAACTCATCAAGAATAAAGTTAGTTCTGAAAGGTAAGAAGCCACCAGATTCCTGAGCAACATCAATTAATGTTTCATAACATTGTTTTAGGAAAATTGTTGCCAGTGGATGTAAAGTTTTCTTTTCATCTTGAACAACTAGGAAAACTGCAGTTTTCTTTCTACCAATATCTTTCATATCAAAATCACTATAACTTAACATCTCTGATAAATTATCACGTGAAGAAAATATCTTAATCTTTTGTTTAAAGGTAGCTAGTATACCTTGCTTTGTTTCTTCCGCTGTAAAAACAGTTCCCGAAGCATTGATATAGGCCGGTCTTGAAGGATCTTTAGCATTAAAATACTCTTTTATATAATTATTGTTGGGTCCACCAAACTTTTCCTCTCCAACGCTTGACATCAAGTTAATACTATTTAAATTAATCTGGCTTTCTTCAGCATCTTCAAAAAGACCTAAAGCAAGTCCTGTAAAATAATCCGCTGCTGTTTTTTCCCAGAAAGGATCACCCGTACTCTTTTCTTCATATAAGATATTTAAAGCTAAGTCATCCAACAGTTCAATAGCCTTATCCATGTTACCTTCCCTGTACAATTTATATGGTAAAGCCATTGGATTCCAAGCATTACCCCTTTGAGGATCACGGAAATTTAGAACAATGATATTATAGCCTCTCTCTTTTAACATTCCCGCTGTTTTTTCGTATAATTCCCCTTTAGGATCAGTTACAATAACAGACTCCCCTGCTTTAGCCATAATTTTAATCATTGGCATAGATCCAATAACTGTTTTACCAGAACCAGTAGCTCCGACGATTAAATAATGATCTTCCCCATTATCAACCCACATATACTTACCATCACTAATAATAGGCATCCCAGCATGGTTTATATTCTCAGCTTTTATATCAACTTGTTTTAATGCTTTTTTCATTTCTGAGCTACGGGACCATCTTGAATAACCTTTCTCCTTCTTCCCGGTTGCAAAACCAAATCCTCTTTCTCTATCAAAGATATAGGATTTTACCGCTAAAAAAATACCAGTTAATGCCAAGAAGAAAAAGAATAAAGTTTGAGCAATATATGCCCCAGTAAAAGCCTCAAATGGTAGCAAACCATAAAGGGTTCCCGAGGAAGCTAAACTGGCAGCATTAAGAACCGCTATCGCACATAAATATAATAAAAATATACAAAAACAAATAAAAATCGTAATATCTTTTGAGTCTGCTCTAAATTTCATAAAACCCTCTCCCAACACATTAATTATAACATAACTTGAAAAAACTATCAATTCATAAAGCAATAAGTATAAGAATTCTATTCAGGAAATTTTATTGATATAGTATAATCCATAATCTTATTAATTCTAAAAGTATATTCATTCTTATAATTATCCACAATTAGATATGAAGGACCACTTTTTGTATATTCCGTTACACTTGAATTTAATATTTCTTCGGTATTATCTTTAATATAGTTATTAAATTTGTCTATTGTAGAAAAATATTTTTCTTTTGTTCCAAGAGATATTCTTTCATATATATATTCTGGGTTATGCATAAGATTATTTTTATATTCATTAAAATATATTGTAGCTATAGTCTGATCATTAACATTTAAGTATTCAAAAATATTATGATTATTTTTTTGAATTAAATCAAAGTTAAATTTTTTTCTTGTTGTAGCTTTTGTATATTCCGACTCATCTATTAGTTCTATATTAAACCTACGAGTATTTATATCAAGATTTAATATATAGTATTTTTCTGACATGATATAACCAAGTTCATCCATAGAATTGTTTTTTTCATAACCATATACATAGTATTTATATAAATTTATTTTACTAACTACATATATTTCTTTAGCCCCGAAAGCTTTACTATCTAAAGAATTAAAGTTTAGTAGTAAATTCTCTTTATTTAGGTTATTTTGTTCTATATAAGAACTATTCAATATTGAATATAGCTTCTCATTATTATTATCATTGTAATAATTATATAATTTATTAATATTACTAGATACTGAAAAAAACGTTGTATTATCAGATACGATTTCTATTTCATTAAATTCACTTTGTTCCTTTATCATACTATTTTTTCTAAGCAAAATTTGTATCCCAATAATAATTGCAAATAATATAATCAAAACAACGATTGTAACGATATTAGCCTTCTTCATATTGCCTCCTTAATAATGAAATTTTTCATATATACCATTATGAAACAAATTCCATTCCATTTCTCTTCTTCTTTCAAGTGCAGTTAGATAATTACCTTGTACATCTGTTACAGGCTTTGCCATATAATTATCATATAATGATTGGGTATCTCCATATTGTTGATAGGCACTAGAAAATCCATTAATATTACCTGTATTATACATTCTCATTACTAACGCATCTATCTGATAATATTCTAGAGATATATTATTGCTATTTAACAAACTAACAACCGAATTTCTTTTAGCAGCAATAATTTCTTTTTCAATATCATCTACAGTTGCTATTAATATTGTGTCCCCCACCTGATAATCATCGACATTGATTCCTCTTTTAGAAAAAGCCTCCTTGTTATATATGAGAGTTACTCCATGTCCAACAGTTAATACACCCCCTGTGTCAGCATATATTTTATAGCAGTCCCCACTTATAGGTCCTGTTCCTTCAAAACTATAAAGCATTTCGAGGAAACTTACCGAAGCAACTTCTTTCCTAGGATCAGTTGCTGAGATATAATCTAATGGATCCACAGTTGCCGCAGTACTATTTTCTCCCACCCTTATCTCAAAGTGTAGATGTCCTCCAGTAGATCTGCCACTACTACCTACTTTGGCAATCAATTGCCCTTGTTTAACAACATCCCCCGACGACACCAAGACACTACCTTCATATAAGTGAGCATATAAAGTATATATACCATCATTATGTTTTATTATTATGTAATTACCATATCCACCGCCACATCCATCCTCAGCTGAGGAAGACACACAAGTATCTTTTCCTAATGATTCTGGATATATAACAACCCCATCCTCTACAGCAACGACATTAGTTTGTCCAACAATTCCACTAATATCAACGCCTCGATGATAAGATCTGTTCCCAGAAAAGGGGTCTATTCTATTCCCATAATCACTTGTAATTACAATGGAAGATGGTTCACCCGAAGCATAAGTAACTCCATCTGTTTCCTCTGTCGTAGTACTACCAATTGGCCACCAAAAAGAAGAATTTTCTGTAACAGAATTATAAGACATCCCGCCTCCACCAGAAGAATCATCACCATAATCGATCAATCCTAATTTTCCCAGTGAAATTATAACAGCCATAATCACAAAAAATATCCCCATTAATGCAAAAAAGATAGCAGCTATAATAAGTACTATTTTAATTTTATATTTTTCTTTTACAATACCAATTATGTTTATCTCTTTTGATTCTACTTCACTATCATCATCTGGGTTGTTATTTTTTTTTATCAAGCCAGTAATTCTGTTAAAGAAATTCATTTATAATCACCACCAACTAAAAACTACAAGCCACCACCACTGCCAAATGACTCCAATTCTTCTTGTGTTACGATAACATTAATTTGCATTCTCCTATTACCGCACACAAACAAAGCATCTCCTTGGCTGTATCTTTTTATTCCCTCTTTTTCATTGTCATTAAGATCAATTAATTGACTTAAATCCTCAACAGCTTGTTTCTTAAGTCCCATGACTAAATAGTAAGAAGCATTATCAAATATTGCTTTCCCATGAGCAATTATATCTTGTCCTACGAAGTCAGATGGTTGTTGAGTTATAATTATTGTTCCTGTATTATATTTTCTAGCTCGTCTTTGTACTTGAGCTAAAAATTCTGCACCCAAAACATTTTTTTGACTTAACAAGACATGGGCTTCATCTACCGATAAAACGGTATTAACATTAGGATTTAGGCATAACCCCCAAGCATATTTTAAGACATTAAATAATAATGCATTGCGAATATTAACATCAGAATTCATGAGTTCTTTTATATTAAAGACCATGAAATCACTATCAGCCTGTACTGTTGTATGACCATTAAAATAATATTTTAATTCCCTAGTCAACGGTCTAATCTTAAGCTCAAGCCTTTCCATTACATCCTTTTCGTGTGTTTTCTCTGTCATTGATGTAAGTCTACCTGTAATGGTAGCATATACATCTTGAAAAGTGGGAAAATCATTTGATGTAAACTTAGAGAAGTCTGTATTATAATCTATACCATATCTAATATATGTATCTTGTACAACTTCACTGAATAAATTCAAAACATCCTCTTCAATATTAGGATCATAATATCTCATAAAAGCTTTTAAAGATTGAATAGTTTTAGTTAAAACCGTATAACCTAAACCAGATTTTATCTCCTCTTCATCAGCATCGATAATTACCTCAAGTGGATTAACCATACCAAAGTCTCCACCTTTACCTAAATCAATAACATCTCCACCGTACATTTTGGTCATCTCTGTAATTTCACCTTCAGGATCAACCGCAACAATTTGATAACCATTACGAATATGACTTCTTAAAATTAATTTAGCTGCTGTACTCTTACCAGAACCAGAAGTCCCTAAAATAATCATATTAGCATTATTTCTATTATTTTCCTTTTTAATTTGATATAAAAATTGATTAAAGAGAATAACTCCTCCAGAAAAATCTACACCTAATAAAGTTGCTAAACCTTCATCTTTAACACTATCAAAGATAAAAGGATACATAGCAGCCATTGTTGGTGAGGGCATTGGCGTGCCAATTCTCATTTCAATATTTTGTTTTTCAAAAATTGGTAACATTGATTTAAAAACACTCTCTTGTTCAAATCGAAGAGGTATTGCTCTCATTTCCATAGCGTCAAGATAATTCTTTAAACTTAATTTTTTCATACTAAGTTCCTCTTTGCTATTGGCAGTTATCATTATATGCATTTGAAAATCAAAAGTTTTAGATTGCGATGCCGTAAATTGTTGGATAAAATATTCCAAAGAATCAACATCCTGTCTAATTCTTTCCTGGATCGTTCTATCTCTTTCTTCTTGATATTTAGATTTTAAATCCGCTATCTCTTTATTTAACATTCTAGCTAATACTGAGAATGGTAAAGGCATATGTTTTATTACCATTTTAACACCAGACATATTTGTTAAATTAGCAAGATAACCTGGACCAACAAATCTAGGATATGATATAACCGTTAAAACAGTTGCATATTTATCACTTATAACAAAATCTGCAGAATTAAATTGAATCCCCTTTGGGGCAATTTCACTCTTAAAAGCCATTAGCTCATCACCGTCCCAAAATTAGTGGTCGCTCCACCATTTAAGAAATTATCTAAAATTACTCTTAAATCATCATTTGATGTTTGCTTTGCTTCTAGTCCACAACCCGCTAAACCTGTAATCATTGTTCGTAAATTTTTTTGAATAATATCAGGATTCTTTTCTTTAAACAAAATATAGTACTCAGTATCTGTTACATTATTATCCATAAAATTATTAGCTTTTTCAATATCTTGTAATATCATTTTTCTCGTTATTGGGCTTGGTGTTTGTTCATATAGTAATTGCAATCTTGCTAAATAACCAGCTATATCAACGGGTCTATCCGCCGATACCAACCAAAATTCAAAATCAATAGTATTATAAAAATTCTTTAAAGCAATAATGACAGAATCTTGGGATACATAATCCAAAATAAAGATATTCCTTGGTTTAATTTTAACTCCAGTAACTTTAGTATTATTATTTAATACTATGGCACCATTAGTAATGGATTTTACTGGCACCCAATTTTCAGTATATTTTGAACTACTTGCTGGATTTTGATTCGTTTGCGAACCATTCATAAAAACACCAACCTTTCCATATATATGTTCTTCTTTCTGTTAGAAATCTTATCATACTTTGTATGGCTGTCATAACATTATGATAATTAGGTATTGGGACTACCAATAACCCTGTAATTGCAGCCGGTAAGCAACATAATAATATAACTAATGTACCAGAATTTTGAAATATCAATAATGTTGTAAACGATATTACACAACCAGTCACAAATAAGATTAGATCAAATGGTCTAAACATATTAAATATTAGTGTTCCCTTTTTAGCATTAGCAGGAACTAAATACCCATTCACTATATATCACACTCCTTTTTATTTACTTTTTACCACTTGTTTTTTGATTTCTTAATCCTACTTTAACTTTAGTACGGTCATCCTTGGCCACTTGTGCTCCAGTTTTCATGTTATAGTTTGGTGCATCCTTCGTAACTCCTTTTGTTTGAGCCCCTGTACTATCGGTATGGATTATTTCATATTCTCCAGTTTGCTGGTTAAAAACAGGATTCCCATTTTTATCTAAATTATATCTTATATCCTCTACTTGTTTACCTGTCGCCGGGTCAATATATGCGTCCTTCCTATATCCATCATATTTTTTACCTGTTAATCTTTCAACCCTAGCCACGGACGCTCCAAGTGTAGTACTCTTATCTTGAGAATTTTTATTCCAATGCTCTGCTTTCATCGTATTTAATTTTAATAATTCTGCTTTATACTGATTACTATTTCCACCATACTCATTATACATATACTCTGCTCGTGCTTTCTGATTTTTTATAGACGTAGTATTTTCTAATTCATTATTTAATTCATCATATGCTGATGCTGTAATGGAAAGATTTTCGTATTCGCTTCTTAATCCAAGGGCCTGTCTAGCTCTTGCATCCATTCTATCAGATAAAGTTGAGCCTTCTGCTCTCCAATCAGCCCTCTGTTTATTAACTTGGGCTTGTTTCTTAGAAACATCCCCAATATTCTTTCTAATTCCAGAAAAGTCACCTTTACCTTTAACTCCTCCAGCAGCACCCCTAAATGCTCCTCCTAAAAAGCCAATAGCTTTGCCTCCTATACCGGTACCACCTAGCAATCCTACGCCTGCTCCAGCAACAGCTCCGGCGCCTCCACTAATAAGTTTACCAAGTTGTCCTCTATTTTTAAGGGATAGACCAAAGTCTCCGCCCGCAGCCCCACTACTAGGAAATAATTCCTTCAATAATTCAGGTGCTTTCTTTGCAAAACCGAATAATGCTAATATTATAACAACCATTAAAAAGGTTTGCATTGTTGGAGTTTGATTTGCATAGTCAGTAGATTCCTTAAATGTATTTGTAACACCATTTATCTTCATAATAGTAGCGGACAAATACACAACTAGATTAATAATAGCCACCCTTATAAATAAATCTATATATGTAGTCGTACATTGTTTTACCCATTTTGTGAACATATTATCCTTTTTAGGGGATAAATATGACATAATGGGAATTGGTGCAATCATCTGTAAAAATGCTAATTGTACAACCCTAACACCGGCACTAAAACAATAGACAATTAACATCCACAACATAATTAAGCCCACAACTAATGCTATCAATCCATTAAACTCCATTAAATATATTTTTTCTTCTCCATCGTCTGTCCTAAAGGTTATCTTAGTATTCAAACAATTATATCCACTATAAAATGTATTTGCATTAAGCACCTCTTTTTTGAAAATGCTCTCCCCATCCTGGCTATATGCATCGGACATATAATTTAAACATTTTGCGTAACTGGTCGGATCTGTTTCTAAATAATTATCTAATATTTCATCATCTCCATCGCTTATTGCTCTAACTAGCATGGAAACATAATTATTATCGGAAAATCTATAAAATGAAGTTAGCAAAGTATAACTAAGTCCTCCCCCAAAACCTTCCTTACTTGCTATGTAATCGCCAGGAACTAAAATGCTAGCGATTAGATTAGTTTTATATTTTCCTGTATTTCCCATAACAATATCTTGAATATGATATGCTTCTTTAAATATAAATGATATGGATCCCAATAAAACAATTACTATTATAGATTTTTTTATCATACTGGCTGCGCCTTTTTCTTTATCACTAATTGTATCTGGATCTATTAACATCTGTATAAAAGAAATGGTTAACCTAAACAACATAAAAATGCCTAGTATCAAACCAACTCTACTAATTATAGTATTAACGGTTTCATTATCCAATATTTGAGCCGTGGATACCCTTTCAAACAAATCATAACAGAATATTATTATCCCATAAATATAAGTACATAAAGAATATAAAAATGTCCTTACTGCGTCCATCACTGCACTTTGTATTGTATCTACTAATACTAACATTATATCTCACCCCTCAATCATATTATAGTGTACTACACGTATCAGAGCCTATAAATTCCCATGCTTTATTTGCTAAATCTATTAATATATTAACAAATGTTGGTATCAAGAATATAACCACCCCAATAATTAATCTCCTAACGAATTTGGCTTGGGCTTTTTTCATTTTGTCTTCATCTGTCGCAAAAACAGCCTGGGCAAAATCAACAATACCAAGAAAAATGATCAAAATTGGTACCAATATTCTAATCCAAGTTAAATAGGGATTTAAAATTTCCGATAATGTATCCGGGATTAATTTACAATCAAACTCGCCCCCGCTCCCAGGTTTAGGATTCTTTTCAGCCTCCCAG
>CAYWKX010000006.1:20787-25590 GCA_964459185.1 uncultured Muribaculaceae bacterium
GGGACATTTGCCATAATACTCGCTTAGTTTAACCCTTAGGATTTCCTGATCTATAATTGAAGTATCACATGAAATGTATTTACTAATTTCTCTACAATTCCAATAATAATTTCCTTCCCCAGTATCAGGGTTGTAAAACAAATCCACAATATAACATTCATCTGTGTCAGGAAATGAGAATCCATATAAACAAATTGTATAATCTTTTCCATATTGAAACTTATATCCATTTAATCTTTCATCCCATTCGATATTTGCGCAAGCGCCTTCTTCAGCTAATACTTTATTACTGAAAATAAACATTGATAATATCGTAAAAATTATTAAAAGAAATTTCTTTTTCAAATTACATCTCCCCTTCTATAAGCAGGATTTTTATCATAAAACAATTATATCATATTTTTTATATTTTTTATCATATTTTTACATAAAAAAAGAAGAATTATTCTTCTTCTTTTTGAGTTTGTTCTACTGATTTTGCCAAAATTCTTCTTTTTGAATTATTCTCTACTGCAGTAACTCCTGTTGCTATCTCAGTTACTAAACTACTATTACCATAATTTGCAATAATGTTTGTATTTTGTCCTAAAGAATAAAAGTAATCTCTAATCTGATCAGCAGATAAGCCTGCTCCCATTAAAGCCTTGGCTTGGTATTCTAAAACCTTAGCCTCTGCTTCGCCTTCTATTTGTCTTTTTTCAGAGTTTAATTTGGCAATCCTAACTCTAGTTTCTGCCTCAATTAATTCTTTTTTTCTTTCTAATTCTGCTTTGGTTATATATTCTAAGCTCTTTCTTATTTCACCTGATAAATTTATTGAGTCAATAGTAATAGATTCTAACTCAATGCCATTATCAATAGTAAATTTTGTATAATCTGGATCATTAATAAACTCAGAAATATTTATTCTTTTTCCAAGTAAATTTTCAATCTCATCATAGTTTGCAATATATAATCTGACAATATTATTTGTTTGGTTATATAATTGTTGTTTAAAGTCAGCAGATGCGGTCTCATTTTTTACTGGTTCAACAATCCTGTAGTTAATTACAGCATCCACCAAAACATCACCTTTCTTGTGACTTACGTTTTGTGCTTTATAGTCTACAGTTATTGTTGATTTTGTTACAAGTTTAGATTCCACCCATGGTAAATTAATTCTAAACCCACTTCCTTTATAAGAATAATGTCCAGTAAATTTATTATAACATAACAAATGGGCATTATCCGGTACTACATTGAAAACTCTTACTTTAAATGCAGCAAACCTTTCTACTTTTTTGGCCGTTTTAGGAAGTGTATTATAATTCATTCCTCCAGCTGCCTGTTGAGATATAGTTGAATCACCACTATTACCAAAATGTTCTATAAATTCTTCTGTTGTCATTATTTTTCCCCCCTTTCAAATAATGAATTGTATTTTAGCACAAATGTTTGTTTTTGTCAAATAAAAAAGGATACATTACTATATCACTTCCTTATACTAATTATTTTCTGCTGGATCCCAACAGTCAAACCAATTGGCTGCATTTTCAGTATCACTACCATTGGTTGAAATAGTATCAAATATAAACTTAACTAAAATAACAACAAAGAAAATTGCTACTGCATAAATAAATCTCTTCAACAACATTGTTTGTGCTTTTTTTATTTCCTCATCTTTGCTTGCTACAACCGCTTTCCCTAAATCAAGTGTTCCTAACACAATAAGAATAATAGGAATACCTATTTGAATTAAACTCAAAATTGTTCTTACTAATTTAATAATTGGTATTAGTTCGGTACAATCAATATCCAAAAAATTCATACTTTTCTCCTCCTTAACATAATCTAATGATATATTATTTTAATATAAAAGTCAATTATTTTGCCATATTTTATATTAAAATTTAAATAAACCAAATATTTTGCTATTATTAGAAGCTTGATCTTTTACTTCTACTCTTTCCACAAATCCCAATTTATTTAAAAATGGTAATAAAACATTAGAATTATCTTTCTTATCGTCCATTGGGGGTAAATTATAGAATACTTTACTATTTGATTCAAACTCAAAATCAGAAATATCTTTAGCATTTAACAAACTTTTATTTAATACCAATTTTTTATCAATAAGTTTGTTAAATATATCTCTATTTACCATAACCATCCTATTTAATCTAATTGTTGATGGTTCCATCAGATATAATACATCTCCACATACACCTTCACCATTTGATTCGTTTAAATCTATCAGGATGATATCAGCATCTTGATGTTTCATTATTTCATTACCTAATTGACTAAAAGTAGTTGAAATCATATCTTTATCATTGAAGAAAATAAAATCTTTTTTATCTACTTCAATTGCTATTACATAGTAATTAATTGATAATTGCTTTTTTAGCATGTAAATTAAGGTTGTAGCCCCAGCATGTGAGGTTAAGTTTTTTATACCCAATACTTTTATTTGTTTACTAATAATCCTTTCTTCTACTTGAGTAGTTACATTATCAAATTGATGTAAATGAGCTACATCTCTATAAGAATTAGGATTCTTATATAAATATTTTAACCCTTCCAAATTATTAGTAAAATTATAAAACCCCATGCTTATTAGTCTTGATAGGTACAATCTTGTGCTAGAAGTTTGATCATTACTATCTAATAAGATAATAATTCTATCAACATTAAAACTAATGGACAATCTTTGAATATTATTTAAATCGGTATAATTTTTGAGTGCTGTTATATCTAAAAACATCTTATTGAAATAGAAATTAGCAAAGGTCTTACTAATTTCTTCAACGGAAAACTCCCCATCTAGTCTTTTACTAATAGGAACATCTAGATTACTAAAAATATCTTTATTTTTATTTGCTATTATAACATTCATTTTTTTCTCCTTGCTCTTGTCATTCTGATATTATTGTTGCTCCAATGTCATCATACCCAGCTATTAATCTAGTTTCTCCCTTAATTGGGACAGTCATACTTAAACGAAAGAATGGGAATTCTAATTTTATAAATGTATAAACTGTATAGTATGATCTTGGGATTCCCCCAACAGATCCTTGATATTTTCTTAAACAATAAGCTTGACTCCCAGTTCCACCATTGTTGAAACATGTGTAATTATTGGCATTAATACCACCAGCTGAAACATAATAATCAGCCTTATCTAAATAAGCATTAATTGCTGTATCAGCCTTAACATTATGACCTTCATATTGTTCAATTATATCAATTATTTTATTTTTAACTTTAAATGCTTTTGCATAGTTTAGAGCAATTGCCATAAAAACCACATATATCATTATGAAAATGATAAGTAATTTCATCAAGAATGCTCCACCAAAGGCATCTCTCATTTTCTATCACCACTCTTTTGATTAACTTTTTAGTTTATTATTGTCTTAGTTTATTATGATTGTGTTCCTTTTTAAGGTTGTTCTGCTTCTTCATATCTGCCTGCTGTTCTTTGGAAAGTATCGTGAATCCAATCAGTAATTGGTTCCCTTAATGCATAAAATATCGCTAATACCACTGCAATGGCAATAATAGTTACAACTGTCATATTTAATTCTCCAGTCGCTTCTTTCATTTTTTTATTCCTCCTTCCTAATGTAATCCTCTTTTTATATTCAAAATCTATCCTTATAATTTCATAAGCATAAATATTGAAATCAATAATAGAACCATTGTACCACCACCAGTACAAATTAACATTGCTAAAGTTTTGCTTTCCATCTTGCCCAATCTCATCTTATATTTATCTTCTCTAGCTTTTATTTGTAAACTTGATACTGATTTAGCAAAGGTTTGCAACTGCTGGTATTTTTTTTCCTGTTCCCCTAAGCCTAATCTATATAATAGTCTCATCATTCTCATTGAATCCCTTACTGGATAATCTCTAGCAAAATCCATATAAGGATCAACACTTGAATCCCCTGCCTCAATTTTAGCCACCAGTTCTCTTAGCCCAGGCTTAAATACATCTGGAGCATCATCAATTGATTTTGCTAATGCTACTGGAACAGTGTAATGATGAATTAATACTTCCAAGCCCTTCAAATAATAAGGTAACAAGGAATCAATAGTATTTAAGTGTAGTTTCCGATATCTTTTTAAACTTTGATATTCCAATTTAAACACCACGAATCCTACTACCACGGATGCCAAAATGTTTAAATAGTTTAATTTAGATATAAAGATAAACAATAAGGCAGCCATTGCTAGCAAACCGTTTCTAATCCTTTTCATAAATACTTGATTAGGATCATATACCCTATCCCCATACTTTGCTCTAAGCAAAAAATCATAATCACTTTCTTTTAATATTAGAAAATATTGACTATTATCTTTAACAAACTTATTCTGATTCACTTTATTAGTATAAGTAAAGAGAAATAGGATAATAGCCCCGACTATAAATATTTCCATATTATTCAACACCTACATTCTCATTATAATATTTTTCACCATTCAATAAGAATAAACTGTTTATAACTACCACGAAATGAACAACTATCTTAACCAATATGTTATCTAACATTGACATATATGTCTCTGGAGATATTAATAATTGAATTAGCATAACCATTCCATATAATGCAATACCATAAGTTATAAATTGTTTATGGAATTTTGCCCTATCCATTCGATCTCGATAAACACCTTCAACTAACATATCAATATCAATCAACATATTTTCAAACGTTTCTGCGGTATTTTTCGCACCTTCCTTAGTAACTTGTAAAAATAATTGATGCATATTTTTTACCATATAGTAAGGATATTTGGCATTCATATATTTAATTGAAT
>CAYWKX010000007.1:0-12018 GCA_964459185.1 uncultured Muribaculaceae bacterium
TTTTTCATATGATAATGCTATCATCGTTTTTACATCAGATAAAATAGGTTCCTCCAGAATACCTGACTGTACTACACCTTCTAGAGATTTAACGAAGGCATTAGTTGTAGCGAATTCCATAATTGTGTTTGTACAATAGACCTGTACTTGTTCAAATATATACTCACTATATTGTCTTTTACACCTTAAATAAGTTATATACGGTATAATAGAAATTGCCACAATAATATATACAATAACCACTACTAAATCATAAAAATATAAATAGCTGATTACACCCGCAATCACCGCAAACATAACTACTTGAATTATATATTGTCTTTTTGTATATTCAAGTCCTAATTCTTTTATTTTTTTTCTCATCTCTTTGTAAGTATATGGTGCATATTTATCATAAAGAGCATTGGCTTGACCTGTAACAAACTTGTAAACGCTTTCTCCTTCTTTTAATCGATAAAGAATAATAAAGAGAAAAACCACTCCAATAATTATGAACTCCACAATATCACCCACTTTCTTTATTGTGTATTATATTAATTTGCCCCTGCTAGTTATTGATTTGATTATCCGTAGGAAGTATAATCCCTAAGGATTGTCCAATATTATTTTGACTATTAACTCCAATTGGTGGAATTTGATTTTGATTTATTTGTTGTTCAATAACATTAGGATAAATAGGTTTTATATCATTTACTTGGTTATTAATAGTATTAAAAGAATTATTTAATTCATTATCTTTAATTTCATGAAATTCTTCTTTTACTAAAATATCTTTAGGCATTATTATCCCTTGACTTTCTAAATATCCTAATAAGTATTCCGAAGGGTTATTTATAATCATTTTACCATCTGGGGTCTTTTTATATAAAGTTTTTATTTTAGCTTCATTAGTATCTTTTGTAACATAAAATTCCACAACTTCAGATACCTCACGATGATATCTTTTATACTTTGGACTATAATAGGACTTAATATGTACCCCTAATTGAACATATCTATGAATACTTCTTAAGAACTGTTCTAAATCAAGATTAGATTCCAATAAACTATACATTCTGCTTGGAATAGATTCCGCTTTATCAGAGTGAATAGTAGAAATAATATTATGACCAGAAGATATAGAGTTACGTACCGCCATAACAGCTTCTGCACTTCTAACCTCCGATAGTAATATCCATCTAGGATTCTGTCTCATACAAGTAACTAATACTTCTGAATAAGAAGCAATATTATTTGTTTTAATAGCTACAATATCCCGATGTGGGAAAATCTTATCTAAATGTAATTCTAAAGTATCCTCAATCGTAATTAATTTTTCATTTTCTTTGGTATGAGCTGCCAAATACTTAACTAATTCCGTTTTACCAGAACCAGTTTCCCCACTAACCATAATATTACAATGTCCTTCAACACATCTTAAAAGAAAATCATGAATATCAAGTCTAATATAATCTTCTGCAATAATTTTTTCCTTCTCTAATCTTATTTTAGCGGGTGTCTTTCTGATTAAAGCTGCTATACCATTTTTAGCTATGGAATCATGGATAAAATTCATACGTATTTCAGCACTTTCAGCATCTAAGAAGGGGTTAGCCATATTAAATGATTTACCCATAGTATTAGCACATTGAAAGGCTATTTTTTCCATTAAAGTATTATTTATTCCGGGATTATCTATTCTAAACACACCTTTAGATAGTGTTTTTAACCATAACTGTCCACCATTAGAATAAGATATATCTGTAACATCATCATTATTCAAAAATTCCTTTAAAGGTCCAAAATCTACTTGTAAAAATTGATTATCCATAAGAACCACCTTTTTATTCTATCTTTTATTCTTCTTCGTTTTCATTATTTAAGGCATCTTCAATACTTTTTAAGTCTTTAACATCGACTAATTGTGTCTTATCTAAAATGAATTTTTCAATGTCTTCACTAGTTACATTAACAGCATCTTCATCTGTTAAAGTAGCAGTATTAGGAACCAAAATTAACTCTACATCATATTGTTCTAAATATAAAGCTTTTCTTAGTAATAAATGTATTTCCTCAGGTACCGCAAATAACATATAAGCGGGTGTTCTAGCTTCTGCTGTCGTCTCAAATACATGTTGTCCATCCGAATCTTTAACATCTAAAATTTCAATATTACTAATGAATTTACCAAACATTACTTTTCCATCATTATTCAAACTCTTGTAGTAAATATTGATATAATTACCAGGATACATTGAATTAGCATAAGTACTTGACATTGTAACTGGGTAATTTATAACCGTATACCCTTCCTCAACTTCCTTAAATGCTGAATCTGGCAAATATGCTGATTCCACTACCAAATCCTTATAGAAAATACTTCCCTTAGCAATAACCGTATTGTAATTAGAATACTTCCCTTCTATATCTTCACGTTTAGTATAATAGTTCCCTTTCAAGAATGCTAAAGGAACATCCATATAAGATATCATGTCTTTAGTAATATAAGTCCTTGGTTGTATTGTTTGATTTGCATATGGTATTGATGTCAATTTAACCATATTGTTAATACGCATATTGTATCCTACATACAGTACAACAATGCATATTAGCACCCCCAGAATTGTTACTGTGTTTTTGTTTCCCAAAAACTTTTTGATTGATGATGATAAATTATTCATTATCTCTCCTCCTTTTTTATTTTAACTATTAACAATTATATTTCTATAACTACATTATATTTAATTTGTCCCAAATTCTAAGATAGCATCTAATTGATTTACTATTGTATAGGTCTCGGTGCCTGTATCATCAGCGCTTCCGGCATCTATATTATAAGAACCAACATTATTTTTAATTACTATACTTACTTTCGGTGGTGATTCCATTATATCATAAAATTCAATTGTATATTCATCAGAATTGAAAGAAGTTGATTCTGCATATCTTCTAATAAAACTATCAACGAATTTTTGCTCAATCATTTTCAATTCCCCGGTTTTTCTATAATAAACAATATCAATAGATTCATACATAGAAGCCTCAGTTATTTCTTTTAGCAAATAATAGTCCTGTTCGTTAGATACTGTAACATCCTCAAATAAAACCAATACCACTAGTACTATTAAACCTAAAACTACAATTCCCGCTGCAAAAAAAGCCCATTTCATTAGCTACCACCTCCACAAACAAGATCCGGTTGCCCACTAGTTGCTAAATTATAACAACCACTATTACAATTACATTCACCAATTCTAGAGTATTTAGCGGCATCAGAAATATTAAAGTAACTTCTAAAATCATCTATGAAATCGCTATTGCCATTCCAATCATAATTATTTGCTAAATATCCCCCATTATTCTTTTCTGAATAATTATATCCCTTAATTACTCCAACAGTTTCAGTATCCATCGTTATTGAATAATCCGGACTATTATTATATGTGTTTGATAATCGCATTTGCCTATTTTGAATAATACCCATATTATTATTAAAAACATTTCTATAATACCAAACAAGCCAATTGTCACCATACCATAATAAACCATTTTGGCTTGCATTAATATATGCTGATATGTTATTAATATTTAAATTAGGAAAAGGATCATCTAGATCGATTACCCGATAATTGAATGCATAACCTTCATCGGGAGGAGGATTATAAAATTCTGGTTTACAGCTAACATTACAGTTTATATATTTAGAATAATTAACAAACCTCAAGCTACTAAACCTTACTGCCCCAGTTGTCCCAAAAAGGAAATTTCCGAAACAATTAAGAGGGGTATAATATTTCCCGCTTTCTAATAGTTGATAATTATTTAAAGGATTACCACTGTATGTAACTCTTCCACCAAGATCTGAGTAAGCATTATACAAGTTATAATTACAATTTACTGTTCCGCTATTATCTGTTTGACCTCTATAAGTACAGTTCCAACGCCCAACATTCTGATATTTAGTATTGTCATTATAATCATTACTACTAGGAAATGCTATTGTACTAGTATCCCTAAAACTGTATCTATTATATTGGGCTTTCGCTGTTCTATTGAAACTATCTGTTACCAATTGCATCTCCGCTCCGGTTAGTGGATAGTAGAGTGTTACGTATTTATATATTGTCTCATCTTGTGGAGTAAGTGGATCATCTGGTCTATATACTTGATATGTTGTCTCATCTTCCGGGGTACTCGGATCATCTGGTTTATCTATTATTCTTAGGTGTTCAGAGCAATTTCTACAGTGAACATCGCTTACTCCCCACGAAGCCACACTCTGATAAGAGGAAGAAAAACCAAATCCTCCACCAGAAAATATTTCTGTATTATTATTAAAACCATATCCCATTGTTACAGTTTCGTTAAAACTAGCCTTCCCAATTACTTCTGCCATTCTATCATATCTTGCTAAATAAATATATGCTATATATTGCTGTGAACAATTATCCGCCGTTTTTAGATCATTTCTTCCAGCCCCACAATTAAAATCTGCATCAACACCACAACTTGTACGAATTATTCTCACATCAATACCAGGGGGGGGATCGTCATCAGGTTCATCAACCGGTTCGTCGTAAAGATCTTCTATAGAAGAAATACCATAACCATAACCACTATTGGTTCTAGAGATTTCATTAATTATATCACTTGGTGACATAATACCACTTATCGACACAAAACTGGGACTATTAATGCTACCATGTATCTCCGTGGCTAGAGCATTTCCCGCAAAAGCTTGAAAACTTACACCAACGCATTCACTTTCCTTACCTGTATTTAATAAAAACGAAAAAAGACCCTTCATTGTAAAAAAACTATAAAGACCACCGCGGTATTGAAAAGCATAGACAGGTTCAACTATAATTATATGTTTCCTAAGTTCGTCTACTTCTGCCTGAGTTACATCTACAAAATCTTTTGGTAAGGCTGTTGCCGCTGCTAAGTTAAAATAAACTTCTCTAAGTAACTCATAGTTATTACTCGCAAACTTACTTCTTAAAGCATTAGCATCATAATTAAGACCGCCGGCACTTCTACCTGCGCCACCTACAGTAACACCCTGCATCCATGAGACCTCGTTTACAGAAACTAGATAACATCCAGATGAATAATAAGTCTGACCAGAAATGGTGCCACAAAGCATATTTGCCCCATTAATATTAGAAGTTTTGTATCTATTATAATATGGATCATCGGCTCTCGCATAATATAGGCTTGAAACAATACGTGGATAACTTCCAGAAACATCAACTAGACTGATTTTTACAAAAGCTGATGCAGCAAATGCATATCCACTTGTAGTCGTCCCCGTATCAGTACCAGTGTCATAATATGGATCTACAGTCCCACCAATATCAACATCAAATGTCTCTGCATTAATTAAAGGTGTGCTTATAAAAAAGAAACTGACAAAGACAACTAGGAATAAAATATATCTTATTTTCTTATTCATTCTAATCTATACCTCCTCTTGTTGATAAAAAATCTTATCAATAAAAATAATATTAATAATAAAATAATCCCAAGAGAAACGACAAAAACAATATTGTTAGCTACAATATTTACTATTTTATCTAAAAAAGATTTGTCATTATAATCATCAATTATCTTCAAAAAGTCATCATAGCTAAGTTCAGAAAAATATTTATAATCTTCTTCACTTACCCACTTTGTCTTACATTCTTTTAATGCTATTTTATTTAACCCATCACATGATTCATAATAACTATAATAATTATATTTAGGTAAATAGAGACCAACATCCCTTAGTAAAGCATTACATTCCGTTGAATAAATATGATAGGTTATTTTACCCCCATTTGTTTCGTATCTATAAATATTATTTTCATCGGCTAAACCTGCTGTATTATGGTAACTATAATCACCAATTGTAATATATATACCTTCAATGAAGTTACTAATAGTTACTTCATATCTATCATGGATTACATATTCTTGTCCAGTCTCCTGATTCTTTACTGTATATGGTTGTATTTGTTTATAAGTTATTACCACATTATTAGCAATTTCTGTTAGACTATTTAAATCATCACCATCACAACTTGCGGCACTAACTGAAGCAACATTAAATAACAATAAAACAATAAATATAGTAAGTATTTTTTTCATTGTTACCTCCCTCAAACCCACTTCTATATAATAGCATTATAGCATTATTTGGTAAAAAAAGAAAGTTTTTTTTGTATTTTTGAGAAAAAAGTGCTATTATTATGAAGAGGTGTAAAGCATGAATAAAAAATATCGAAAGTTTTTTATTATCTTAGGAGTAATCATATTGGTATTATTTATAATATTAATTTTAAATAGAGTATTCAATAAAGAAGGAAAATTAATTGAATTAGATTATAATGAAGTAATGACTAAAATGAATAATAAAGACTCTTTTGTATTATGCTTGAGCCAGACAACTTGTAATCATTGTGCAGATTATAAGCCAAAATTAATGTCTGTGGCCAGGAAGCTTAATATTAATCTATACTATATTGAAGTAGACTTACTTAATAAAGAAGAGCAAGAAGAGTTTTCTTCCGTCATTAGTTATAAAGGCACTCCTACAACAATTTTCTTAAAAAATGGTGAAGAAACAACCTCAAGTAATAGATTATCCGGAAATGTAAGTGAAGATAAAATAATATCTAAATTGAAAAGTAATGGTTATGTCAATTAACCATTACTTTTTATTCTTTCTGCCAAAACAAAATATTCATCTTCATATATAACATTATAATTAGAATTGTATTTTAATGCATTACCTAATGTCTTATTTTTAAAACCTATTACATGTGTAATATCATAAAAATCCATATAATATTCCATATTTGTAAATAAATTCATGTAATCATCAAAAATATCATAATCTAATCCACTAAACTGTTTTGTATAAAGATCCGCTCTTGAATCTATATAGACTGGTATATCATTTAAAAGCAAATAACTTCCATAATTATAATCATTATATAATCTCATCTTGCTTACATCAATTTTTTCTTTAATATATTTAGTCGCACCCACTGGATATAAACTTTCGTCAACATAAGAAAGTTTTAGATTTTTTCGAAAAGCAAAGCTTCCCGCAAAACAAACTAATAGGATCAATGGAATTGCAATTAATGGTTTTATTATATTCTTGACCACAAGATTGGTAATATTTTCCTCGCTATCCTTTAGATAGGCTCCTAGCAACCTCGATATGCAAAGAAACCCTACCACTACCAATAAGGAAATATGTCTTCTTGAAATTAGGGCCATTATTATTAAGCCCAAAAGCATACATAAATCCCTTAATTTTATCTTTGTTCTAGTTAACAAAAGGATTATTAATAATTCCCCAATTGAGGTTAATACCAATGGATTTTTAAAAATTGTAACCGCTAAGTGTTCATCAATATATTTTTGAGAATTACCCATCGCTGTTTTAATAAAATAAGTATATGGGGTATCCCCAAGTGGTGTTAATAGTCCTGTCAAAAGACTAATGAGCATAATAAAGCATAGATATTTGTAATGTTTTGAAGGATCAAAACTTATTTTTTTACTTATATTAACTTGACAGAATTTAATAATTTTATTTTTTTTAATCTTCATCAATAATTTGTTCTCAGAGTTATCTAAAGCCATCATTAAATACTCCATCAAGAAAGGTAAATACATAATAAAATAAAATGGCCAAACAGCACAATGCATATTACATATTAATAATGATATCAACAATAATCCTATGGCATACTTTTTATTTCCTGATTTTAAAAACATCTCAATAAAATAAAATTCCAGGATAAAAAGAAGATAAGTTACGAGTTGAGCCCTCGCAGTTATATAAGATCTCATTCCTAAAATACACATAATAACCATAAAGAGCGATAGTACTTGGTTTTTTGTTAATCTTTCACTAATGAAATAAAAACTACTGGCCAAAGCAACAAAGAAAATGATTGTTGCTAAATAAAGCCCAGAATAACCCCCAATTGAATAGATAATATATACTATAACATCATATAACCAATGTGGATAAGTATATGCTATATTATGCCAGGAAAAATGATCAAGCATATCTATTCCGTTATCTAATATTAAATTTCCTATTTTAATTGCATAAAAAGTATCGTTTTGAAAAACTTTGGCCGTTATACAAGTACATAAAATGATTATGACCGCTATTACAAATAAATTAAATTTCTTCTTCATATACTACCTCACTCTGTTAAATAATTTTCTCCTTTAAATGGTTCAGTTCTAAGTAACCCAGGAAAATCTTGCTGTCTTAATGCTTCAAACAAAACAATAGCTACCGAATTAGCCAGATTTAAACATCTAATATTATCATTAATTGGAATTCTAAGACAATTATTTAAATTCTGTCGTAAAATTTCTTTAGGAATTCCTGTTGATTCTTTCCCAAAAATCAAATAAATGTTTTTTTTACTATCACTAAAATCAATACTAGTATGGGATTTCTTTCCATATCTTGTTAGATAATAAAAATCCCCCTTATTTTTAGTTAAAAAATCATTATAATCATCATAAATTAAATAATTAACTTTATCTATATAATTTACTCCGCTTCTTTTAATATTCCTAGTATCTAAATGAAAACCTAATGGTCTAATTAAATGTAACGTAGTGCTTGTCCCTGCACAAGTCCTCATAATATTACCTGTATTTTCTGGTATCTCTGGTTCGAATAAAACAATATTAATCATTGAACATATCATCACTCTCTAAAAATAATTTTATTTTTTTTAAATCATAATCATGTTCTTTAATATTATATATATCTATTAATTTACCATCATTAAAAACCATAATACAGGGAACATCACCAATATTGTTTCCATTTATCTGATATTTAGTAATTGCTTCTTTTTTATTATTATGTAAAATATCGGTAACATTTAAATACAAAATTTTACCTCCAAGTGAATTATCCATTACTAAGGATTTAAAATTGATTTCAAATTTTCTTATTTCCTCATTTTCAAGAACCGATGTATAAATAACAGCATCTTTATTTTCTGTTAAGTAACTATCTAATTCATTATAATTAATTACTTGTAAATATCTATCCATAATCGGAATATTTAGTTTGCCTTCTTCATATGCTAAAAACCATAAATAAAAATAAAAAACTAAAAGAATCGATATTAATAATATGCCACCTAAATAAAAGTAATTTTTTACAGGTATCTTTCTATCCATTAACATAATACCCTCCTAATATAATTTTATCAGTTTATTTCTTGTTTGTAAACATTATAATAAATATTATGAAGAAATAGACAAAAATATCAATAATTTAATAATATTGATTTATTAATAATTATTTAGTAAACTATTCCTATAGAGAAAGAAGGATTTGTATGAGTAGTCAATTCGACCTATTATCTATTAAAGGTCGACCAAAATTATTATTACATAGTTGTTGTGCCCCTTGTAGTAGCTATGTTATAAATTATTTAAAAGATTATTTTGATCTTACTGTTTTTTATTACAATCCTAATATTGCCCCATACGATGAATATTTAAAAAGGAAAGAAGAACAAATAAGACTTCTAAATTTATTAAATATTAATTATTTAGATTGTAATTACGATAATTATAAATATGAGGATTTAATAAAAGATCTAAAAGATGAGCCCGAGGGTGGTAAAAGATGTTATCAATGTTTTTCATTAAGATTAGAAGAAACCGCTAAAACTAGTAGGGATAATAACTTCCTTTATTTTGGCACCACTTTAACAGTTAGTCCCTATAAGAATTCTAAAGTAATTAATGAAATTGGGCAATCTCTAGCAGATAAATATAATCTTAATTGGTTAAATGCTGACTTTAAAAAAAATGATGGGTATAAAAAATCAATAATTTTATCAAAAGAGTATAATCTTTATCGACAAAATTATTGTGGCTGTCTTTACTCAAAAAAATAATTATCTAACTAACTTTATTACAATAACTATAGAAGTAACAAATACTAACAAAGATGATGCTATAATTAAAGTTCTGTTTAAAACAAACCCACTAAGTTCAGCCATCCTTTGTTTACTATCTAACTTATTGAATCTTGTAATTGCTGTCTCTTTTATTCTTTTTAATTCCAAAGATAGTGTTTCTTTACTTATACTATTTTCTTTATTAATAAAGGAAAATTGGTTTAATTCCTCTCCTATTAAGTTTCCTATTCTTGAAGAAACTGTCAAGAAAGAACTATCTTTCTCAAAAACTTTTTGACAAACATTTTCTTTAAAATTAACCCTACGATTAATAAAAAACAAATTAATGATAAATGAAATTGAGTCTGAATCCTCTATCTCATCAAAGCCCAATTTAGTTATAATATCCTTTCCTGTCGCCATAACATATGAGTCCATTACATTAACTCTATTCAAATTATCAATATTTTGTAATTTAATTAAGTCTTTTTTTGGTAAAGCCATTACATAAGAATTCATAACATTAACTTGAGATTTTTTTTGAGGCTCTTTAATGTTCGATACTATTTCTTTTTTTTCAGATGCAACAAACGATTCAACAACATTAACGTTGTTAACTTTCTTTTCTTGACTACTAATTATTTTTCTAATTTTACCATATTTTTTATTTGTCACGGTAAAACAATAAGCTTTTTTAATGTTAAAAACGCATTTGTTGTCTTTAGAAGCAGTATTGTCCATAAAATTTCCTCCTACTTAGCTTTATCAATCATTTCTTTTATCATTTCTTTTAAGTTTTCTTTTTCTTTTGGGTCATCAATATCTTTTAGATATTCTTTTTCATTTGCATCCTTCTCTATTAGGGAAACAAAAATGTTAACATTATCTTTATCCCTATTAATAGAATAAACAGCATAGTCTTTTTCTTTAACATTTAAAATTGTAACTAGTTCTGCATCTCTTTCAACATTATTCTCATCAATAATTTTAAATTTCTTTTCCATTTAGTTCCCTCCATTCATTAAATAATAGAACGATTCTATCCCTTTCATCATCATCATAAATTGGCTCCAAATCATCATAGCCTTCTTTATCTTTAATTAAATAAGAAACAGCAATTTTATTAGCGGAGTTGTTGTAATCACTTAATGAAAATATAGCATATTCCTTATGACTATTATCTGTTTTAAAGATTGCAATTATTTTTCCATCTTTAAACTCGTTTTTTTCATTGATTGCTACAAAATTCATCACATACACCTCCTATTATAATAAGTATAACATTGCTAAAAGAAAAAAGCAATTATTTTTCATATGAACTAATCATTTAATTACTCTTTTAATGCTTTTTCTTATTAATTATCTATCTAACATATATAAATTATCTAATAATATTCCAGTTCCCTCTGCAACACATGTAAGTGGGCTCTCAGCGATGAAAACAGGAACCTTTAATTCTTGAGAAAGCAACTCTGTAAATCCATCTACTAAAGCTCCGCCGCCTGTTAATACTATTCCTTTGTCAATAATATCAGCCGATAATTCAGGTGGAGTTTGTTCTAGGACACCTTTTACCGCATGAACAATCGTATAGACACTTTCTCTTAGTGCCTCCTCTATCTCTTCAGAAGTTAGGGTTATTGTATGGGGTAGTCCTGTAACTAAATCTCTTCCCCTTACTTCCATTTTTTCTTCTTTACTACCGGGGAAGACCGTTCCAATACTAATCTTTATCTCTTCTGCAGTTCTTTCTCCTATTAATAACTTATATTTATCCTTAATATATTTTATAATATCATTGTCAAACGAATTACCAGCAATTCTGATTGAGGAGCTATTGACAATTCCTCCTAAAGATAAAATGGCAATATCAGTTGTACCTCCTCCAATATCAATAACCATATTACCAGAAGGTTTGGATATATCCATCCCCGCTCCAATCGCAGCCACCTTTGGCTCCTCCTCTAAAAAAACTCTTTTAGATCCTGTCCTTTCGGCAGCTTCTTTGATTGCATTTTTCTCTACTTGGGTGATATTTGATGGGCAGCAAATTAATATTCTAGGACGAGATAAAAAGTTCTTGCCATTT
>CAYWKX010000007.1:12028-25329 GCA_964459185.1 uncultured Muribaculaceae bacterium
CTTTCCTAATAAAATAATTTAACATAACCTCCGTCGTCTCAAAATCAGCAATAACTCCATCTTTCATAGGTTTAATTGCTTTTACCTTACCAGGGGTTCTGCCTAACATTTCGTGGGCTTCAACTCCAACCGCTAAAGGTTTTTTTGTCTCTGAATCAATTGCTACTACTGATGGTTCATTTAATACTATACCTTGTCCCTTTATATATATTAAAACATTGGCCGTCCCTAAATCTATTCCGATATCTTTATTAAACATTTCTACCACCATCCTTATTAATATTTTACCATATTTTAACTATTTTTTATATCATTTAATTCCATTTTTAACAAAAACTTTTGCTTTGTTGATTCTCCCCCTCTAATATGTCTTACATCCAAATGATATCTCAAAATATTTGCCACTTCTTTATACAAATTTGTATCGATTTCCAATAGTCTTTCCCCTAAATCTTTATGGACGGTACTTTTACTTACATTAAATTTTTTCGCTATTTCCCTAATGGTCTTTTCAGTATCCATCATGTATTCACCTTCCTTAAGAACCCTTGCCATTATTTTTTTATTCATTATCTCACCTAATTAAGTATATTTTTCTCTTATCCATTTATGAAAAAAAGGCATTACTGCCTATAAATCTTTTAACAATTTATCATAGTATTGTTCAGGATTAACATTTTTTCCTTGATAATACAATTCAAAATGTAAATTATGGGCTGAATCTAAATTAATATTTGATGCTCCACTTTTACCAATAACCTGTCCTTGAACAATTTTATCATCTATTTTTACTGATACATCCTTTATACATTGATAGATACTAATTAATTTATTATCATGTCTTATTTCTACGGTTGATCCTAAGACACTATCCTCCTTAACATCAATAACTGTACCATCAAGAACACTAACAACATCAAACTCAGTTTTACTAGAATAATCTATCCCTGAGTTTTGTACATAAGTTCCTTCATAATAAAGGATTGCATCCTCTTGTTTATCGTTCTCTCCTTGATAGTCATAAAAGCTTTTATAAACTGTGACATCAGTTGATAAATATGGTCTAGCAATTTCTACTTCAGTGTTAATAACAGGAATATAATCTCTATCCTCAACAATATCTCCATCAACATATTGTAACTTCTCCTTGTCATCCTTAAACATAATATTATTAACTAGCATTCCCACAAGATATAGACCTGTGATAAAAAGAATTACTGCTAAACCATACAAAGTTGGTATAACATAGGGTTTTAACTTTCTCTTCTGCATTTTTTCACCTCTATTTAAAGTTTTTACAGAATTAGGAAATATATACATTAATTTTGTATTTTTTTTATAGTTGTTCCAGTGTAATAATGTTTTAATATATCGTTATATCTATATCCAGCCTTTGCCATACCTTCTGCCCCATATTGACTCATTCCTACTCCGTGTCCATACCCTGTTGTTTCAATTAAAAGATTAGTCCCTATTTGAGTAATTTCAAAATCAGTTGATTTAAGCCCTAATTTATTATATATTTCTCTTCCCGAAAAAAATTTATCATTTATTTTTAGAGATAGGATTCTATTTGTATTGCTTCTTTCTATTATTTCTATTTTTAACCTTGGATTATATTGCATTTTCAAACTTTCATAAAACTCTTGTAAAGATATTGTTTTACTAGCATTAAAGACACTAGATACCCCTTTATCCCAAGAAGATTCAACACTTTTCAAATATGGCAATTTAAAATTAAAAACCAAGTTAGAATCTTCCGTATAACCATTACTGGTTGAAAAAAATAAAGCTTCCACTACTTCTCCATCATAATCTAAATACTCATCGATTGTCTCATTAACCGCAGTTCTTAATTTATTTATCTTGGCCGTATATCCTTTCCCCCAAACTTCTTTTAAATAATCTAAATCTAAATAAACTTGATTTGAGACCGAATCCACAACATCATAATTATTGTTTTTATTATACCCCATTCTTTTTAAAACATAAGTTCTAGATGCTACTGCTTGAGCCTTAAATGCTTCTAGACAAAAAGAAGTAGGCATTTCTCCAGCGAGAACCCCTACTACATATTCTTCCAAAGGTATTTCTTCAATTTCCCCAGTCTTTAATCTTTTAACCCTAACTGTAATATTGTTAATATATTTTAGTTCTATTTCTTCTAATTTATTAACCTCTAGATAAGTAACAATAAAAAAAGGAATAAATACCATAAGTAAGGCAAAGATAAGTATTTTTTTCATTATGCACCCCTTAAAATTTTATTACTCCAATCAAATCATCTAAAAAATTAACAACTAAATATGATAAAGAGAAGATAATCATCATATACACTATTCTAGCTTGATAATGTCTATTTTTCTTAAAAATAGCATTTATATTAATACTTTCTACACCCCAAATAACTAATGGTATTGTACAAGTATATAATAATATTTTAATCATTCTCTAATTCCTTGATAAAATTATTTCTTCTTAAATATTTATCAATGTTTGAGAATGGTGTTTCAATAAATTTTTTAACTATTTCCCCCGCTAAAGTTTCATCCAAATCCTCAGATATAGCAATAACATTAACATCATTATGAGCTCTTGACAACATTGCTTCAGATAAATTGGCTACTTTAGCACAATAGATACCTTTCATTTTATTTAAAGCAATACTCATTCCTATCCCTGTTCCACAGATGGAGATTCCAAATTGTATTTTTCCCTCTTTTATCCCATTCCCTAATTTTACCGCATAATCTGTAAAATCAACCGGTTCATCAATATCAGATCCATAGTTTATTACATTATAACCTTGTGCTTTCAAATATTTTGTCAAACAATGTTTTAAATAAACACCGTGATGATCATTAGCTATTCCTATGTTCATTTTTACCTCCTTAAAATAACTTTCCCAATATAAGTATATCATAAGCGACCAAAAAAAAGAAGATAATTAATCTTCAAATAAATTTAATTGCTTATTAATATCTTCATAATATGCTGATTTTTTTGACTTAGTCCTGATTCTAGGTTTTATCATTCTTGCTTCCTCTATTTCCTGAAAAACAAATTGACCGTTTTCATCTTCTTCAAATAATGAACAATCTTCAGCATTAGGTTTAACCTCAATTTGTGAGATATAATCCTTAAGGGAAATATTTTCTTCTTTTTCCATCTTATTTTTAGCTTCTAACTTCTTCTTATCATAATGGATAAGAAAAGCAATCATCATATGTTGATTAGCATATTGTACTTTTCTTTCTGAATATTTTTGTCCATATAGTAATGAACTAATCATTTCATGTAATGTCTCATCCAAATATTTACTTCTAAAACCTGTTCTCTCACTATCATGTAAATAAACCGCAAAATCTGGAACAAATTTCCTCATATCATAATAATTATAAAACCTCTTATAAAAGGCCCATAAGAATTCAAAATCATTTCTTCTAGAGAATATTTCTCTTTCTAGAATATCTGGTACCATGTATTCCGCTGCATCTTGATAGATAAGATCGTACATTACCTTATTAAATTCTCCATTATTTAAATTCCTAATAGAAAATTCTTTAATATATTGTTGTTCATTAATTAGGCCTTGACTAAATAAAAAGTTTTTTAGATCAACCTCAGAATTAAAATTCATTGTAAAATAATCTATTTCCTTTAATGAACATGCCCCTGTTTTAGAAAAATTTGACAATCTAGTAAATAGTCTCGATTTAGTAATATTTATTGTATCATAACTATTCTTATTTTTAACCATTACATAATATGCCATATTATACCCTCTCAATCGATTGTATTATAACATAGATGCCCCAAAAAATCAAATTACAAAGGTATAATTATAATATGTTTACAATAATTTACTATATAAATGATTTTTTTAGTATGTCAAAAAAAAAGCATTATGCTTCTTTTTGATTAAATCCATATTTTTTATTAAACTTATCTACTTGTCCTTTTCTTGATCCACTACCTTGCTTTCCAGTATAAAAAGGATGACACATAGAACAAACATCGACAAAGATTTCTTCCTTGGTAGATTTAGTATTAAATGTATTACCACAAGCGCATGTTACTGTAGATTCTACATATTTAGGATGAATATTAGCTTTCATTTTTGCTCTCCTTCCGCCATGACATAAATGTCATAGAAATAATTTCTTTAGTATTATATCAATAATTTTCAATTTTTTCAATAACTATTTTAGAAATTTGCTTGTATCCTTCAAAATTAGGATTAAAACTAAGACTATTTTTAAAATATTCTTTATTATTAGAAAAAATATTATCTAAATCAACAAATTCAAAACCTTCTTTTAAAACAATTGTTCTTAACTTATAATTAGCATAGTTAAAAATATCCTGATTTTTATCTTTTATATTATAATATCCCAAGACAAAAACCTTTTTATGATTAAACTTATCAATATGTATTAATAATTCTTTTATATCCTCTAGCATTTCATCAACATAAAAATATATATTTTCATTATTAATAGATAATTTATAATATAATTCATTCATTCCTACCGATAAAGTAATAATATCTGCTTTTTTTAATAGTTGATTTAAAGAAACAGATTTATCATCAATCTCTATATCCTCGTTATATTTAATAATTCTTAATAAGTCAGTGATACGATAATCTTTATTTGTGAACGAATTATTATACCCTCTTAATTTATTATTATTTTGTAAATAGTCCTTAACTATATCACTATACCCATAACTAATCATATTATATTCATTTATGCCTTTAGATAGTGAATCCCCAATTGAAAGATAATAAAGTTTATCTGTTGAAGTAAAGTAATATATTAAATAACAAGATAAGAAAAGAATTAATATAAATATAATTTTTTTCATAACTCCACCTAATAAATTATATTTATATTAGTTCAATTTTAGCACCTACAACCTCTAGTTTCCCAACAATATTATCATAACCCCTTAGGATATGCCCAACATTATCAATTGTCGTAACACCCTCAGCTATTAGTCCGCATATTAGCATTGAGGCCCCTCCCCTTAAGTCAGTAGCCGATACCTCACTGCCCCTTAGAGGGGTAACACCCTTTACTATAGCAACCCTATTATCTTTTAGTTCAATATCAGCCCCCATTTTAATGGTGTCGGGTATATTTTGAAATCTATTTTCATATATTGTTTCTTCAACAATACTAGTACCTACACATTGTGTCAGCAAAGGGATTATAACCTGTTGTAAATCAGTAGGAAATCCCGGATATACTAAAGTCTTAATATTGATAGCCTTTAAGTTAGCAACCTTATTTACAACGATATAATCTTCTCCAACCTCTAGATCAGATCCCGCTTCTTTCAATTTAGCTACTAAAGCTTCTAAATGGGATGGAATTATCCTATTTATTTTTAAATTATGACCGAGGAGAGCTCCGATTATGGTATAAGTACCTGCTTCAATTCGATCGGGTATTACTTCATGGAAGCAACTATGTAAATAGTCCACTCCTTCAATTTCAATAATATTAGTTCCCGACCCTCTTATTTTAGCCCCCATATTATTTAAAAAGGTTGCAACATTGACAATTTCCGGTTCCTTCGCGGCATTTTTTATTATTGTTTGCCCTTTTGCTTTAACAGCAGCTAACATTAAGTTTATTGTAGCCCCGACACTTGGTATATCTAAATATATTTTATTACCTATCAATTCCCCAGCCTCAATAATAAAATGGTCTCCATCTTCGGTAATTTTAGCCCCTAACTTTTTGAATCCCATCAAATGTAAATTAATTGGTCTTTCTCCAATTGAACAACCCCCAGGAAAATACATATCTACTTTTTTAAATCGTCCAAGTAATGCCCCCATAAAATAATAAGAAGCTCTTAATTTTTTAGCCAATTGTTCTGGTATAGGAACATTTTTAATGTCTTTTGAATCTATCTTAACGCTATCATCCGTTCTTTCTATTTTAGCATTTAAATAAGACAATATATTTTCTAAATCATCTATATCAGAAATATTTGGAACATTATTAATTGTAGATATTTCATCACATAAAATGGCCGTAGGTATTAAAGCTACAGCACTATTTTTTGCCCCACTTATATTTATTTCTCCTGTTAAAGGAAATTGGCCCTCAATTCGTATTTTATTCATTTTGTTCTCCCTTTTTTATTATATGATTACTATTTATCTTATTCTATCGTAAAACAAATAATTTGTCTTGTCAAGAAAAAAGCATTAGGTTTTACACTAATACTTTGGCTTTAAAATGAGTTTCTGAATCATTGCTATTATAACTACACCAACTTGGATCCACCCAATATTTCATTGTTGCATTAACACTATCTCTTCCAATATAATAACTAATGTCATTTTGAATATTTCCTGTTACAATATAAGTTCCATCATCATAACTATAATTACTTGGAGCAACTGAGTCATCATAATTAATGAAGTTTTGTTCTCCCACAACAGTATCAATTGTAATAGCGGTTCTTTCTGGTAAGAAATGGGTATCTAAGAAAGCTATATTTCTAATCATATATTGAATTTCTTCAGATATATTATCAATATCTGTTCCTTCAAATAAACCATCCAATACTAATTTTTCAGCATTTATTTTATTTTTAACAGTTGCTTCTTCTACTGCAGATATATTTTTTCCTTCATAAGCTAAATTAACTATGTTCAAAGTTTTATTAGCGAAATATTCATATGCTTTTTTATCTTCTTCATCTAGTATATAATTACCATAAATATTTCCATATAAAGAATTGTTTTCAGTTAAACTAATACCATTAACTAAATAATTCATTGTACCTACTGTAAAAACATTCCATATATTTGTGTAATCTGTTATAAAATCAAGAACGAAATCATTAGTAGATACCTCAGTTTGTTCAGGACTTAATCCATTAATAAAACCTAATTGTAACTTAGCAGCATTTCCATCTAATTGAATCCCAGGAATATTATTTACTTCAGTCATAAATTTTTCCCAATTTTCATTAACAAAAGCAATTTTTTCTTCGGTTGTGTAAATCTTTGGCTCAGTTGTATCAACCTCTTGTTCTCCAAAAGCCCCCGGTATTGCTGTAACTAAAGGTGGAATCCCAGCCTTTACATAAGAAGCGGTCGCTACTGGAGCGGTATCCTCAGGTATATTGGAAGAATCGCCTTTTTTATTTTTGCTGCAGCTTGCTATAAACATCGTTCCTAACATTGTACCCGCTAAAACATAAGCAGATATCTTAGTTTTGGTCGCTAAACTTAATTTTAAATTTTTCATATAATCTCCTCCCTAAAAGATGCCAACTATTTTATCACAACACCTTTAATTTGTCAACTTATTTCAACAAATAGTATAATCCCAAGACAATTAAAAGTAGTCCTCCACCAATGGTTGATACCTCCCCAAATCTTCGATTTAGTTTATTACCTAAATTTGAACCCAAATAAGTAAATAAAAAACTAACTAAAAGAAAGATAAAAGAAACTTGTAAATAATCGCTATTTATTCCCTTTAATCCAATACCAACTGAGAAACTATCAATACTAACAGATAACCCAAAAAGGAAAAAACCCGGTAATGTCGAAAAGATTTTATCCTTTTTCTCTTTTAAACTTGATATTAACATCTCAATCCCAATAATAGTAAAGATTATCGATACTAAAATATTAATATTAATTATCAAATACTTGGTTATTATATTCCCTAAACTTAGTCCCAATAGTGGCACAAAAAAATGATATAATCCTACAATTATAGATAAAGTTAGTATCCTATCTTTATTTAAACCAATTGTTCCATATATTAATGATAAAGAAAAGGCGTCCATGCTCAAACTAATTCCTATTATTATTGTCATTAAAAAAGTATTCATAATTAATAATATTATGAATACCAAACATTATTCAAAGACTTTTTTAATTAGTTCAATAGCAAAAAATTTATATTCAGTTTTAGAAATATTTTCTGATTCTAACATACATAAAGGTGGAAACAACACACACCACCAATTATCCCCCTTAGCTTCTCCTATAGAGACTACTAAAGATTCATAATATCCCTCTTCATAGGTAATACCCTTATATTCTTTGGAAGGAAAATAATTATAGCCAAAATTGACATTAAATGTTTTATCATAATTATTAGAAACAAAGATATTATCAATATTCTTTTCAATTTTGGATAAGCTTCCTTTTATCTTCTCCCTTGCCTCTTTTATATCTTTAGTTTCTTCTAACAAAGTATAAACATCACTTTCTAAATAATTTTTTACTATCTCTTTCATACTCTGGTCATATACAGAATTACTATTAGGTATTACCCTTAATCTAATCGCTGAATCTGGGATAACAATTGTATCAGCATTAACTTTATTATAAACCAAATATATCGATAAAATTGCCAATAAAATAAGAATTATTTTTTTCATTATATCACCCTTTCATTAAATAATGAGTGATATTTTAGTTTTTTATGCAAGTTTAAAAAAAATATAATTAATATTATATTCTTCTTTAACAATTTTTTATAAAAATATATCTATTTTTACCCGCAAGATCTTTCTCAATTATTATATCAACATTCTTTAAATATTTATTAATTATCTTTTTTATTTCTTCTGCTTGCCACCAACCTATTTCAAAAGCAATTAAATATTTATCTTTTACATAATTAAGACAATTTCTTAATATTTCTTCATAATAATATAATCCTTCATTAGGAGCATACAGGGCTTGTTTGGGTTCATTATCTTTAACAATAGACATTATTTTCTCATTTTCTGATATATATGGTGGGTTACTAATAATAACATCATATTTTTTTTCTAAAGGTTCTAGCATATTACCTAAATAAAAATTAATATTAGACTTGTTAAGTCTAGCATTTTCTTTAGCTATTTTTAAGGCTTTTTCTGATATATCAACAGCATCAATATTACAGTTTAATAGTTTCTTTAAAGTTATAGCAATACACCCACTGCCAGTTCCTAGATCAACAATATCTAAACATTTTGTCTTATTCAAATATTTTAATGTCTTTTCAATTAAACCCTCAGTCTCAAACCTAGGTATTAAGACATCTTCATTAACCCTGATAATATTTCCATAAAAATCAACATTACCTATAATGTATTGAATGGGTTTTCCTAATAGTAATTTTTCTATCCCTTCGTCAAGTTTATCCAATTGATTATTCTTTTCCAAATAATTATAATAATAATCTACCAAAGACTCATCAAGATTATTTTCTCTAAATTTTTCTTTATAAGAATTAATATTCATTTCCCTCTAACTTTCTTTTTTGATCGGCCGTGATTAATTCTTCAATAATAACTTCCAAATTCCCATCCATTATTCTATCTAAATTCATCGAAGTAAATCCAATTCGATGATCAGTTATCCTATTTTGAGGATAATTATAAGTCCTTATTTTCTCGCTTCGATCCCCTGTTCCTATCTTAATCCTTCGTTCAGCACCTTCTGCTTCCTCTTTTTCTCTTAACTTTAAATCATATAATCTTGTTTGCAATATTTTCATCGCTTTTTCTTTATTCTTAATCTGACTTCTTTCAGTTTGAGAATAAACAACAATCCCCGTAGGTATATGGGTTAATCTAACTGCTGAATCAGTAGTATTTACTCCTTGTCCCCCACAACCACTTGAACGGGTAATATCAACTCTTATTTCATTTTCATCCAACTCATAATCAAATTCTTCAGCTTCAGGCATAACCAATACTGTAGAAGTTGAGGTATGAACTCTCCCCTGAGATTCCGTTTCAGGTACCCTTTGAACTCGGTGAGAGCCACTCTCATATTTTAGTTTAGAATAGGCTCCTTCTCCTTTAACCATGAATTCTATTTGGACAAACCCTCCCGCTGCACCTTCTACCTCATTTAATATCTCTATTTTAAAATTATTCTCACTGCAATACTTTTGATACATATTAAATAAATCTCCAGCAAAAATATTAGCTTCGTCTCCTCCAGCAGCTCCTCTTATTTCAATAATAACATTTTTTTCATCATTAGGGTCATGTGGTAATAGTAAAACCTCTAATTCATTTTCCAACTTGTCTTTTTCTATCTCTAAAGAAAGCAATTCTTCTTTAGCTAATTCCCCTAAATCCTTATCATGAACCATTGCTTTATCAGAGTCAATATCGGATAAAACCTTTTTATATTTGTTATAAATATCTACAACCTCACCTAATCTTTTTTGTTCTTTTGATAATTCTGTCATCTTTTTAATGTTAGATATTGTCTCAGGTTTTATCAATTCTTCGCCAAGTTCATTATATTTTTTTAATATTATTTCTAACCTATTGATCATTATATCAGTCCTCTTTCGTAAAGATTATATCATAACCAATCTGCTTTTTTCAATATCTTATTGTCTTTATCATCAATTAATATTATAATAAACTTGGTGATAGTATGAAAAATTTAAAAAAAATAGAATTACATTTACACCTAGATGGTTCAGTTAATCCAAAGTTATTATATAAACTATCTAAATCTAAATTACCTTACAAAGATTTTATTAGAGAAATTACTACTAACGATACTTGTCAAAGTTTAGATGAATATCTAGATAAATTTAATTCTCCTCTTTCTATTATGCAAACCAAAAATAATCTAACTAAAGTAGCTCATCAACTAGCAAAAGATTTAAAAAAAGATAATGTTGTCTATGCTGAAATTAGATTCTCTCCTATTTTACATACAAAAGAAAATTTATCTTTTGACGAAATAATTACTTCTATCTTAAAAGGATTAAGAAAAAGCAATTTAAAAACAAATCTTATTCTTTGTTGCATGAGGGGATTCTCTAAAACAGATAATCTCAGAGTTGTTGAAAGTGCTAAGAAATATTTAAATAATGGTGTCTGTGCCATTGATTTAGCGGGTTCTGAGACAAAATATCCAAATGAGTTATATGATTATATCTTTGAAGAGTGTCAAAAATACAATATCCCTTATACCATTCATGCTGGTGAAGCATCTGGTAAAAAGAGTATTATTAGTGCTTTAGACTATGGTACCAAAAGATTAGGACACGGGATTAATATTCAAAATGACGAAGCTTTAATCAAAAGAATAAAAGATAATAATATTGCTTTAGAAATATGTCCTACCAGTAATATAAATACAAAAGTTATTGATAAAATTGAATACCATCCAATTTATAAGTATTATAAATTAGGTGTCTTAACAACGATTAATACTGACAATAGAACTATCTCAAATACAACCTTAACAAAAGAATATGAATTATTATCTAAAACCTTTGGTTTAACTAAAGAAGATTTTAAAAAAATGAATAGAAATTCACTAAGTGCCTCATTCTTAACCAATAAAGAAAAAGAAAAAATAAGTAAAGTAATAGAGTAACTCCTATTATTTTTTCTTGATTTAAAGGCGAACAAATGTTATAATAATTATGGTGATATTATGAGAGAAAGAATAATTTTTCACATTGATGTAAATAATGCTTTCTTATCATGGACTGCAGTTGATATGTTAAATAAAGGACATAAAACGGATATTAGAAATAGATATTCTGTTATCGCTGGAGATCAAAATCAAAGACGAGGTATTATTTTAGCTAAAAGTAATTTATGTAAACAAAAAGGTGTCGTAACTGCAGAACCAATCTATTTTGCAAGAAAAAAATGTCCTTATCTAGAAATATATAAGCCAGATTTTAGACTTTACAAAAAATGTTCTGATTTATTATTTAACTATTTAAGTTCCTATTCTGATATAATCGAAAGATATTCAATTGATGAATGTTTTGTTGATTATACCCATTCTCAAGATTTGTTCGGAGACCCATTAGAAATAGCTTTTAAAATAAAAGAAGATATTAAAAAAAACTTGGGATTTACTGTAAATATAGGTATTGGTAATAATAAATTGTGTGCTAAAATGGCTTCTGATTTTTCTAAGCCAGATAAAATTCATACTCTATTTAATAATGAAATTGAGGAAAAAATGTGGCCTCTTCCTGTCTCAGAATTATTTATGATTGGAAAAAGCACCTTTAATAGATTAAAAGAATTAAATATAAGAACAATATATGATTTAGCACACAGTAACGAAGTCTTTTTAACTAAACATTTTAAATCTTTCGGTAAATTAATGTGGGAATATGCCAACGGAATCGACAACTCAAGAGTAGAATATGAAAGCTATAATCCTAAAAGCATCTCTTCTTCAACTGTTCTTCCTTATAATTATTCAGATAAAAACGATATATATAAAGTCATTAAAGAATTAGCTATTGACACTGGTTTAAGATTAAGAGACAAAAAAATGTATGCTTCTAATATTAATATTTGGCTTAAATATGCAGATTTTACTAAATATAGTAAACAAATAAAATTAGATAATAATATTAATGGTGACCTCGACATTTACAATATTGGAATAGAATTGTTCAACAATCTATGGAACGGAGAACCAATAAGAGCCCTTTCGGTGGGAGTATCTAATTTATCAGAATCTAATTCTATTCAATTAAACATTTTTGATCAAACAAAAAAAGAAGAATCTCTTCTTCAAGAAACAATAGATAAAATTAATAATAAATATCATCATAATCTTATAACTTATGCTGATATATTGAAAGAAAAAAAATAATATAATTATTTCCTCTTTTTCCGATATTTCCCACCAAAAAAAGATTAAAAACAGACTGGGGATAAAAGTCACATATCGGCTAAATAATTGACCAATTTTTTCTCTATCTCTCTATAAATAATATCATAAATCCATTCATCTAAATCGTCATCATCAGTTTTTTCATAATGTTCTTCTTCACCTCTTGTAATGATTGTTCTATCATTAACAATTGTTAAATCATAGTTTTTTTTCAGAATCCCTCAATACTATATATGCTTCTGTTAATAATTGCGTTTCTATCGTTGTATCAGTCGAAGGATTGTGATCAGGATGATATTTAGTTGCTAACATTCTAAATTCCCTTTTTATTTCTTCCTGAGTGGCATCAATTGTTAGTCCTATTTTTAAAATCTATATAAACCATCTCCATGCAAATATGATCACATATTTTATAATAAAATTTAACTTTTTTACTTTAATTATTGACAAGTAAATAAAAATAGCATATAATTTTAATACCTACTTTAACTTGCAGATGTAGTTTAATGGTAGAACTTCAGCCTTCCAAGCTGACCACGGGAGTTCGATTCTCCTCATCTGCTCCAAAAGATAAAATCGTCGCACCAGTGCGATGTTAATTGATTAAATCAATCGAAAGATTGATTTTTTTGTGTTT
>CAYWKX010000008.1:0-24681 GCA_964459185.1 uncultured Muribaculaceae bacterium
ATACTTATCATATAGTGATTATGGTAAATTAACGGAGTTATGTATAAATAATTCACAAGGATATTATACAGGAAGAAGCGGAGGGAACGTTGGAGGAAGTTGTAATATAGTATCGGTACAATACCCAGGACGAAGTGGCTCAACCGAATATTATACATATGGCTATTATACATATAATGATTATAATATCTTATATGGGGGAACAATAGATACCAATAAGACAACAGGATCAGGAACATGTGCTTCAACAACGGGTAATGTATACGGCGTATATGATATGTCAGGTGGAACATATGAATATGTCATGGGTAACTATAACAGTTATAGTGGCTATTCAGTAACAGTAAATTCAGGATTTAATGGACCAACGGGAGGGGATAGTGGAACATATACTGCCGGAATAGATTTTCCTGCCAGTAAATATTATGATTTGTATACAGGTTCTTCAATTACTGCTGATTTTAAATTAGGAGATGCAACAGGAGAAACAAGAGGTTGGTTTGGTGATAGTGCCCAATTTGTTAATGCTATTTCCCCATGGTTTCATCGCGGTGGCCACCACAGCTTTGGGGGCGGTGCAGGCGTTTTTGCTTCGAACTCCAACAACGGGATCGGAGCTTCGACCATTACCTGGAGATCCGTGCTCGCATAATGAATTATACCTTATATAGTAAGGTATAAAATGTATTTTGTCAGAGTTTTAATAAATATAAGTTTTGTTTAGGAGAAAAAAATGGAAAGATTACAAAAGATTATAGCTAATTTAGGATATTGTTCTAGAAGAAAAGCAGAGGAATTAATTAGTAAAGGTAAAGTTAAAGTAAATGGAAATATTATTAGGGAATTAGGAACTAAAGTAGGTAGTAGTGATAGTATTGAAGTAGAGGGTGTTATTTTAGATAAGGCTAGGGCTTTTGAATACTATTTGTTATATAAACCAAGGGGAGTCATAACTTCTGCTAGTGATGATAAGGGAAGAAAAACGGTTGTTGATTTAATTAATACAAAGACAAGAATCTATCCAGTTGGTAGACTTGATTATGATACAACGGGTATTCTTTTATTAACAAATGATGGGGAATTAACTAATTTACTAACGCATCCTTCTAGTAATATTGATAAGGAATATATTGCTAAAGTAGAAGGGATTATTGATGGATATTCTGTTAAAAAATTACGAGATGGGATTGTTATCGAAGGAGTTAAAACTTCTAAGGCAAAAGTAAAATTAAGAAAAATAAATAAAAAAAATAATACTTGTATTGTTGAGTTAGTTATTCATGAAGGTAAAAATCATCAAATTAAGAAGATGTTTGAAGCAGTTGGATATAATGTTTCTAAATTGAAAAGAGAAAAATATGCTAATTTGAATTTAGAAGGTTTAAAAGCAGGAGAATATCGTAAGTTGACATTTAAAGAGGTAACAAGACTATATAGTTTGGTAAGAAATGGAAATAAGTAGACAATTTTATTTCTTTTTTTTTCTATTTAGTTTAAAATTAATGTTGACAAATTGTCGAATTATGTTACAATAAAATAGATAACTTTAAAATAAGGGAGTGACTAGAGAGATAAAAGAGGTAAAAGATGAATAAGGAGATTGTTGTAAGTGCAAGAAGGGTTAAACAAAAGAAAAAACACATTAAGATTGCTAAATTATTACTACTAACTTTAATATTACTTTTACTTATTATATATATTGTTATAAGAATTCTTTATAATAATGGGACTTTTTGTGTGTCGCTTGATAAGAATTTATATTTTGAAAAGAATATTATTATTTATGATAATCCAGATTATAAAGTCTATAGAACAGAGTTGTATGCTGAAACTCTTGAGACATTTGATAACATTTCTTATAAATGGTTGCCAGAGGATATTGATGATTATGAAGGGTCAAATAATGGAGATAATTATATGGCGTATAGTTTCTATGTAGAAAATATAGGGACTGCTGCTTCTGATTATTGGTCAGAGATAATTATTGATGATGTTATTAAGAGAGTTGATGAAGCAATTCGAATAAGAGTTTATAGAAATGGAGAACCCATTACTTATGCAAAAATAGGGGCAAACGGAGAAGCAGAAGATGAAACAGTAGCCTTTAAATCAGATACATTAGTTTCTCTTAATCATGTAGAGGATTTTGCTCCAGGAGAAATTGATAAATATACAGTTGTTATGTGGTTAGAAGGTTCTGATCCAGAATGTGTTGATAATATTATTGGGGGAGAAATACAGCTTCATATGAAATTTAATTCGGAATTTATTGAAAAATGATTATAAAAAGAGAAGGAGAGAATATTATCTATGAAAAAAACAAATAGGAGACATGCAAAACGCATAAGAAATCTGATTGTAGTATGTAGTTTAATGGCTATCATATTATCTGTTTCAACTTATGCATGGTTTGTTGGTATGAGGACTGTTAATGTATCTAGTTTTGATATTGAAATAGCCGCAAGTGAAAGTTTGATGCTATCTTTAGATGGTGAAACTTGGGATACAACAGTAGCTATTACGGGACTAAATTATGATACCATTTCCTATGATGGTAATACCAATAATTGGGCAGGTGAAGGATTAGTTCCGGTATCTTCAATTGGAGCAATGGATACTAGTGTTTCAAGAATGATTCTATTTGAGAAAGCAAGTTTAACAGCAACACCTGGAGGATATCGACTTTTATCTAGTCGTGTTGAAAATTATGGAGAAGCGGTTGATGAACAAGATGGTTATGTTGTTTTTGATTTATTTATAAAGAATACTTCTGGTACTCAATATCTTGAGACTTTAAATGAGTTAGATGAAGAAGCAATTTATCTTGCTCTTGATTCAGCTGTTACGGTAGCTTCAGTTGGTGGGGTTGCAGGCACAGGAATTGAGAATTCAGTAAGGGTAGCTTTTGCTCAAATAGGACGTGTTAAAGGAACGACAACAGATGTTGCTAAAATTACTGGAATAACTTGTAATCCTGATGGTAATGGTAATCCAAGTATCGTTAGTAATGTAACAGGAATTTGCCGTACGGCTCAAATATGGGAACCAAATGATATTGATCATGTTGCAAATGCTATTAGTTGGTATGATACTTCTTGTGTAAAAAGATTATCAACTGGAACAGATGTAACTTTAGAAGCTTCTTATAGTGGAGCTTGTAATACAGTAGTGGATGGGACAGCTTATGCTACTTATGCTGTAAGCGATGATATTGCATCATCAGACAATGTTGATATTTATGATGGAGCAGCTTATAATACCTATACAAATAGCTCATTATTAGTAACTTATGATTATTTTACTGATACAGAGAAGGAAAAAACAGGTGTTCAACGTCCAACATTTATGACTTTAGCGCCAAATAGTATAACTAAAGTTAGAATATACATATTTATTGAAGGACAAGATATTGATAATTATGATTTTGCTTCAATTGGAAGAAAAGTATCTGTTAACTTTGGCTTTACTAAACAAAGATTTACTGAGGATGATATTAATTATACAGGACCAAGCACAGAGGCAGCCTCAGATACTACTAAACCAGTTATAACCTTAGTAGGAGACTCTTCGGTAACACATACTTTAGGAACACCTTATGTTGATGCTGGTGCAACTGCTTCAGATAATCTTGATGGTAATATAACTAGTGATATAATTACTTCAGGAACAGTTAATGTAGATTTAGCTGGAACCTATACAATCACTTATAATGTAACTGACTGGGCTGGAAACCACGCTGTTACAGTTACTAGAACAGTAACGGTTCAATAGTAATTATTATGATAACACCTATAAGTAAAAACTTATGGGTTTTTTCTTTAGAATTGGAAAAATTGTTATTGACAAATTGTCGAATTATGTTATAATATGTTATATATACTAGAGGGATAATATATGTGTATGCCGTAGAAATATGGATGCATATTTTCATGGTTTATGACCTGGAAGACTTGATAAAAAAATAAAGAAAGAGAGATGTATTTATGCAAAGCCAAAACAAAAGTCATGCTAAACGTATAAGGGATTTAGTTATTGTTTGTAGTTTAATAGCAATAATTTTAACAGTTTCAACTTATGCGTGGTTTATTGGTATGAGGACTGTTAATGTGTCTAGTTTTGATGTCGAGATTGCGGTAGCTGACAGTTTGATGTTATCGTTAGATGGAGAAACTTGGGATACAACAGTAGCTATTACAGGAGAAAACTTTGATACTGTTTCTTATGACGGAAACACAAATAATTGGGGAGGAGAAGGATTAGTTCCAATGTCTTCAATCGGGGCAATGGACACTAATGTTTCGAGAATGATTTTATTTGAGAAAGCGAGTTTAACCGCTACCCCGGGTGGATATCGACTTTTATCTAGTCGTGTTCATAACTATGAGGAGTTAGCTGATGAACAAGATGGCTATGTTGTTTTTGATTTATTTATCAGGAATTTTACAGGTACTCAATATTTAGAAGAATTAAATTTATTAGATGAGGAAGCAATTTATTTAACTCCCGATTCTGCTGTTACGGTAGCTTCAGTTGGTGGGGTTGCTGGTACAGGAATTGAGAATTCAGTAAGAGTAGCTTTTGCTCAAATAGGACGTGTTAAAGGGACAACGACAACTGTTGCTAATATTACTGGAATAACTTGTAACCCTGATGTTAATGGTCAACCTAGTATATCAGCTGGTTTAACGGGAATTTGCCGTACGGCTCAAATATGGGAACCAAATGATGTTGATCATGTTGCAAATGCTATTAGTTGGTATGATACTTCTTGTGTAAAAAGAACTGGAACAGATGTAACTTTAGAAGCTTCTTATAGTGGAACTTGTAATACAATAGCGGATGGGACAGCTTATGCTACTTATGCTGTAAGCGATGATATTGCATCATCAGACAATGTTGATATTTATGATGGAGCAGCTTATAATACCTATACAAATAGCTCATTATTAGTAACTTATGATTATTTTACTGATACAGAGAAGGAAAAAACAGGTGTTCAACGTCCAACATTTATGACTTTAGCGCCAAATAGTATAACTAAAGTTAGAATATACATATTTATTGAAGGACAAGATATTGATAATTATGATTTTGCTGCGATTGGTAAAAAAATATCTGTCAAGTTTGGATTAACTAAAGAAAGATTTACTGAGGAGGATATTAATTATACAGGTACACCTACACAACCAGGAACAGATACTACTAAACCAGTTATAACTTTATTAGGAGAATCTTCAGTAACTCATACTCTAGAAACACCTTATGTTGATGCTGGTGCAACTGCTTTAGATGATGTTGATGGCGATATAACAACTAAATTAAAGGTTATTAATCCGGTTGATGTTAATGTAGCGGGAACATATAGAATAACTTATAATGTAACTGACTGGGCTGGAAACTATGCTGTTCAAGTAGAAAGAATAGTAACGGTTCAATAATAATTTAAATAATTAACCTATAAGAAAAAACTTATGGGTTTTTTATTTGAAATTGGAAAAATTGTTATTGACAAATTGTCGAATTATGTTATAATATGTTATGTATACTAGAAGAGGAATATATAATTATATGTTCTTCCTAAGTTAAAAAAAGAAAGAGAGATGTATTTATGCAAAAACCAAATCAAAGGCGAATTAATCGTGTGAGAAGCCTTGTTATTCTATGCGTTCTTACAGCAATAGTTTTGACAGTTTCAACCTATGCATGGTTTGTTGGTATGAGAACTGTTAATGTTTCAAGTTTTGATGTTGAAATAGCAGGAACCGATAGTCTGGCACTATCATTAGATGGATCAACTTGGAATACAACTGTTACCATTAGCCAAGCAACTTTTAGTAGTGTATCTTATACAGGAAACACTAATAGTTGGGGAGGGGAAGGCTTAGTTCCAATGTCCTCAATTGGGCATATGGATGCAACTGCTTCTCGAATGAAGTTGTTTGAGAAGGCAAGTTTAACAGCCACACCAGGAGGATATAGACTTTTATCTAGTCGTGTTCATAACTATGAACCTGAAAATGGAGAACAATCTGGATATGTTGCCTTTGATTTATTTGTAAGAAATTTATCTGGTACTCAATACATAGAAGAATTAAACTTATTAGACGAGGAAGCAATTTATTTAACTGTTGACTCAGAAGTTGTTGTAGCCTCAGTTGGAGGGGTTGCTGAAACAGGAATTGAAAACTCAGTGAGAGTAGCTTTTGCACAAATAGGTCGTGTAATAGCAACAACAACTGATCAAAATACTATTACAGGAATTACTTGTTCGGATGCTGGAACTGTTACGGGTATTTGCCGTACGGCTCAGATATGGGAACCAAATGATACATTTCATGAAAGTAATGCTATAAGTTGGTATGAAACTTCTTGTTTATCAAGAATTGCAGCCGATGTTACTGATCCTGATTCCTATTCTGGAAGTTGTGGATTAGTTATTGATGGTAAAGCTTATCCTACTTATGCAGTAAGTACTGATATAGCTTCATCAGACAGAGTTGATATCTATGATGGAGCAGAATATAATGCCTATAAAGCAAGTACTCCAATTGTAGCTTATCCATATTTTACCGATACAGATAAGTTCCTAACAGGAACAAGTAGACCTACATTTATGACTTTAGCACCAAATAGTATCACTAAAATTAGAGTATATATTTATATTGAAGGACAAGATATTGATAACTATGATTTTGCAGCAATAGGAAGAAAAATATCTGTTAAATTTGGATTTACTAAGGAAAGACTTACTGAAGATGATATTGATTACAATGGACCAGATTTAAACCAAGGTCAGGGCCCATCAGCAGCTGATATGACTGCTCCAGTTATCACTCTAGTAGGAGATGATCCTATGGAAGTATTGTTAAATGGAAACTTTACTGATCCAGGGGCAACAGCGACGGATAATGTTGATACAACTGAAGCTATGACAGCGGCTATCGATGCATATGGAACAGTAAACCCTAATGTACTTGGGGAATACAAGATTACTTATAAGGTAATTGATACAGCTGGCAATATGGGAATAAAAACTAGGATTGTTAATGTTGTTGAATCATTAACACCTTAATAGAATTAACAAAGATAAATAAAAATTATATAATGTACTGACTAGTGGTTATGTTAGTAAATGATTATTATTAAAATAATAAAAGAGTGATCATGGTTGGTTACTCTTTATTATTTAGAAGGGGAGTATTTTATGAATAAGGAAAGTAAAAAAGGGAAATTTAATAGATTAATAAAAGATAAGAATCAAGAAGAAGTTGATGGATCAGTCAAAAAGAATAAAATAAATTATAATCTTCTCTTAATTATTACTTTTTTTACAGGAGTTTTATTGATAATCTCCTCCTATGCATGGTTTTATACTTCATTAGATGTTAAGGTTGATTTCTTTAAAATGGTTGTATCAAATCAAACAGGATTATTTATTTCCTTAGATGGAATAGAATTTGGTAGTACAGTCGAAATATCAAAGGATATTTTGATGGATAATTTAAAGAAAACTTATCCTAATCATACTAATCAGTGGGCTTCTTCAGGATTATATTCGGTATCCACTAATGGGGTAAGAGATAATAATAGTAATACATTTTCTGTTTATGGTAGCTCTAGACTAGGTTATGAACTTAATAGTGATAATGAAAGAATGGTTTTAAATACAACTTTAATTAATGAAGAGAAAACTAATCCTGAAAATGTTTATATTGCCTTTGATATATTTTTAAAGAATGTCAGTGGATCTCCAAAAAGTGATAATGTTTATTTAAATGAAGGGACCTCAATTATCTTAACTAGGGGAGATGATAGTGATGGGACCATTAATTCAATGAGATTAGGTTTTCTGAGAATGGGAACGGTTTCATCTAAATCAGATTTGGCGACAATTCAAGCTCTTGACTGCCTTAATGTTTGTGAAAGTGTTATTTATGAACCAAATAGTTATAATCATTCGGATCCATCAATAGAGAGAGCTAAAGAATATAATGTTACTTTATTAAATGGAACTTATAATCCTACTTATGCTGTTATTAATGAAGGTAAATACATGGAACTAGCTAATGGACAGGCAGGTTCCGGAATTCCTTTAGATATAGACCATTTTGCCATTCAAAGCACAATTACATCTTTTAATAGGGCTTTATTTCAAGTACCAAATGGTATTACTAAGGTTAGGGTATATTTATGGATAGAGGGTCAAGATATGGATAGCTTGGAATCGTTTTCAAAAGGTATTTCTATATCGGTAACTATTAATCTAATTAAGGATTTAGCGGGTTATTATTAAGAAAAAAGGGTGAATTATGAAAAAAGAAGAAAAAAAAGTTAATTTTGATTTATCGACTCTTAGTTTAAGTGAACTAATCGAGGTTTATGATGATTTAATGAAATTTTTACAATTCCTCGAGGAAAAGAAAATAGTTCCAGAGAGTGAGGAAGTAGAAAATGAGTAATTTCTTAAACTTTATTGGAGAAGATATTGAAGCTAAAAAAACATTATTATCTACAATGCCTACTAATACTAAAACTAATATTCGTAAATTTAATGAAAAGATTATTTCAATTGAGGAAAAGTATAACAGTTATGAGGTAGCCGTTAGGAAGTATATTGAGGCAAAAAGTAAATCATTTGAGATTAAGAGAAAACCTGATGATAAAGATAAATTAACTAATAATATTAATGTTTTAGAACATGTTAGGTTTATCTTAAATCCAATGAATACTTATTATGAAAAATTAGGCTTTGATAATTTAATCTATGAAATAAGTAGTTTTTATGATTTTAATTTTACTTCTTTAATTGAGATTATTAATAATTTTTTAGATAAATTTGAGTTAGTGGGAATAAAATTAACCAGTAATGATTTTAATTATACTTATTATGTTTATAAATATATGGAAGCTTTCTTAGAAATAAGAAATAAAAAAAGTGATAATTATGAAAATGTTTCAGATATATTTGAAAAGATATATTGGGCTAACCCAGAAATTATTCAACATATTGAATTAAATTTCCGTAAATTGATTAGAAAGTATAAGAATGTTTTTACTGATTATATTGTTAAATTAAAAAAAGAAGTTATGCTTGAAAATAAGATTAATAGTTATGATGAATGTCTTAAGAAACTAAAAGAGGCTTATAAAGAGTTTAATAATGCTGATAAAGAGGATATTTGTGATATTATCGATATGGCCAAAAAAGGGGAAATCGAAATAAATAATTATTTTATAGACAGTAAGATTAGAACTTCAACTTATAGTGGTTTAATGATAGACCCTTTAAATCTTAATGATAAAGAGGTAATGGGAGATTTTTATGAAAGCTTGGAAAGACTAAAAGTTAATGCTGAAGAGTATAATAATTATTTAAACTTTTTACCTTTAATAGATGATTTTAAGAAGGAATACGGAAAGAAAATACCAGATAATAATAAGATATCTACTAAGGAAATAAAGTTAATTGAAACAGAAATAATTAATAAAGAATCTAAATTAGGGAAACTAAATAAAAAGATTTTTAGTGGTAAAAAAGGATTGTTTAGTTCTATTAATAAAGAAGAATTAAAGCAATTGAAAACTGATTCAATAAATGAAGCTAAGGAATTATATATTTTACATAAGAATTATGATCAAGAATATTTTAATAATAAGGTATTAAGTGTTTTAAATAAATCTTTTACTGTATCAGATTTGTTAAATTTATATTATAGTTTTGATTTCTTTAAAAAGATGGCTATTAAAAAAGTATTTGAGATTACTTCTTATGAAGAAATAATTAAGAATAGTGATAATTTTGATTTATTTGCTATGAACTTGACAAATGTTGTTACTAATGATGTTAGTTTATTTGAGGAGAGCAATTTGGCTCAAGTTATTGTCAATAAATATCGCTTAAATAATATTAATTTAAATGAAGAGGATTTTTCTATAGATAACTTAAAAGCTTTACTGGAAAGAGTGAAATTATTATTAAGAATTAACGAAATAGAAAACAGTTCTATAACTATAGAAAAGATATGGTTTATGGTTCAACTAGAAAAAATTAAACTTGAAGAAGGGAAAAAAAATGAAAAAACTTCGTAAAGAAGTTTTTTTTTAGTCATATTTCTAGTGTAAGAGAAAAAATTATGCTATAATCATATTATAGAGAATAGGAATTGATTGTATGAGAAAGATAAAGAAAGTGATTGCTAGCTTAACAAAAGTTCAAAAAATTAGCTGTTTAATAGTAATAGTAATTTTAACTTTGTCAATTTTAATAGGTATTCCTACTTTAGCTAGATATAAAAATAGAAATCTTATTATGACTAATCCTGTTTGGGATGGTAGTATATCTAGTAATTACCATATGGGAAGTGGGACTTCTAGTGATCCCTACGTAATTTCTAATGGTTCAGAATTAGCATATTTTTGTAATGAACTTAGTGATACTGACTATCAAGATACTTATTTTACTTTAAATAATGATATTATATTAAATACTGGTGTTTTTAATTATGATGCAACAAAAGGTTTAGAATATATTATAAATGGTCAAACATATTATATAGATGAATATACTAATAATTATTATCATAATGCTAACCGAACTGGGGGAGTAGTAGGAACTGTTAATATATTTAGTTCTTTAGATAACTTTAAAGGTCGTTTCGATGGTAAATCTTTTACGATATATGGATTATATATAACTGATGAAACTGAAAAAGAATTAGCTTTATTTACTAATTTACAAGGTAGTATTAATGATTTATATGTTGATAATGCCGTAATTTATGGGGGTAACATAACCGGAGGAATTGCATCTTCAACCTCTAATGCTAATCTTTATAATATTTTATTTAATGGTTTTGTTATTGGACAAAAAATTCTTACCCAAGATAATATAGCTATATCCCTTAGTCCAATTGAAATAGAAATGTCTTCGGTTGAAACAACTACTAATATGAATTTAACTAATAATCTCCCTTTGGCAGGTAGAGAAATTATAAGTACTTCTTTAACGGGTAATTATGTTATTGAAGGATCCGGGACAAGTAATATCAAAGTAAATGGACAAACAGTAACTGATGGTAGCTTTAATATTAGTTTAGGTACTAGCATTTTAAGTAGTGTACCAATTGTAACTTCTAGTACTATTCCAAGTACCGTAACATTTTCTAATTTAAATTATAACGTTGTTTATAAATATGGAGTAGCAGGGGGTATTGTTGCTTACTCTAATAATACTATTATGGAAAACATAATTAATAAATCATATGTTTATGGATATTCCGTAAGTGGAGGTTTAGTAGGAGTAACCACTAGTTCATTAAGTATAAATCAAACCTATAATAATGGGGCAGTAAATAGTGATAATATTTCGGGTGGTTTAATCGGAGTAATTGAAAGAAGTAATGATGTAGTATCAATTACTAAAAGTTATAATACTGAGGATATTACAGCCCCCACTATTGGAGGTTTAGTCGGGGTTATTAAAGATAATATTGAAGATATTAATATTGATAAAACTTTTGATATAACAGATACTTATGTAATTGGTAATGTTTCAAATACCACAGTTAATGTAACTAGTTCTTATTATACTGGTTATAATGCTGTTGGAAGTGGAACAGTGACGGGTAATTTTACAATAACTTCATTAACTTATTTAGAAGATAAAACTTATGACATTAATAATTTATCTTACTCTGAATTTGTTTCATTCGCTGATTTGGAAATCAATGAAGGAAATGCTTGGCTTTATGAGGCCGGGTCTTTACCAATCTTATTTTTAGATGATATAAAAAATCCAATTGCAAATATCTATGTTAGTACTTATCATTGGGATAATTTAAGTTATGAACTCAGTACCATTGGTTTAAATTCTAGTGTTACTTTTAGTGTCGAAGCCATGGATGAATTACGTCCTCTTCAAGCTATTTATTATTATATTAGTAATGATTCAGAAGCTTTAACTTATAATGAGATATTAGCTATTAGTACATGGACTTCATATAGTAATATTGTTCAGTTATCTACTGAAGGTGAATATGTTATTTATATCAAAGCAGTTGATTATAATAATAATGTCACTTATTTAAATACTGATTTATTAATCTTAGATACAACTAATCCTGGGGCGGAAATTGCTATAAATAATAGCGCTTGGTCTACTTACAGTTCTAGTTTGGATTATTTATATCTTGATGGAAGATATGATTTGACAATTAGTGCTACGGATTATTTATCTGGTGTTGCAAGTGTTAAATATTATTTTAGTAATGGAATATTAACAACTGCCCAATTAAATTCTTTACCCCTTGGTAGTTGGAAAAATTATTCTGAAGCTATTGCTTTAGAGGAAGGAACAATTTCAATCCTTTATGCTCAAATAATTGACAAGGCTAATAATAAAATATATGTTAATAGTGATTATCTTGTCTTTAAATGTTATACTGGAAATGAACTAACAATGGGAAGGAATACGACTAGTTACGTAGGGGTAGAACCATATATAACGGATAAATCTACGATTACATTGAATTTTAGTTATACAGATTCAACGCTTATCAATTATATTAATTATACTCATAATATAATGAGTAATATATTACTACCATTAGGATCTAAAATAATTGTTATTGATAATATTAAAGAGAAGGTTTATGAATATGAAATAGCTACTTCACAAGATATTTTTAATTATGAAGATAGTTGTAGTATTAGTGACCCTAGTTGTGAAAAAAAGGCTACTTATCCTCTAACTCTATTTAGAGAATTAGGTAATACAAATAATTATTATCAAGAGATTTCTTATGAAGTAAATGGCTCTATTGCAGAAGATTTTACGATTATTTTAGATTTAGCAAAGACTGATATTACTACTGATTATTTAAATGTAGCTTTATTTATGGAATTACATGATTTATTGGGAGCTAATTTTAGACCAACTATATATGAAACTATAGAAAAATTTAATATTATTACAAATAAGGATTCTATCTTTGACTTATCGTTAACTGGTGAAACACCAGAGATAATTTTTAATAGTGATTCAACCACTAATATAGAATTAACGACTAAAATTGATTATCAACTTTCTTCAGATATTGAAGTTATCGATACTATATACGAGGATAAGAAGGTAGGCTTAGCTATTAAGTTAATAGATAATAATAATAATATCATTGATAAAGATTATTATAAAAATGTTATTTTTAAGGTGGGAAATAGTATTTATTATCCAGAAGAGGATAATATTATTAGAATTAATCTAGGGAATGTAATTACGGATATTACTAAAGTTTTATCAATAATTACTTCGACCGATAATATTAATTTAGACTCAGGAACATATTATTTTGTTATTGATAGTTATTTTTCTGATGATGGCTATTATTATGATAATTTAACGACAGAACAGATTATTATTCCTGTTAATGTTAATAATACTAATTTTAGAACTGATTATGAATTTAATGTAGTTATGGATACGGAAGATCAGATAATCAATAAAAATGAAACTGGAGTAGAGGTTATATTCAATATTTTAGAAAGTGGTTCCCTTAGTAATCCTAATGTTAGGGTATCTCTATATAGAAAAGATAGTTTAACGGCTTATAATCAAGATTACTCTCTAGTAGATTTACAATTATATGTTTCTGATACTTTAACTGAGTATATTGATAGTGTTTATTATACTAGTATTAATGATTATTTTGAATTAAATTTAATAACTGGTAATTTTGATAATACGGGGTATAAATTTATCTTTGATTTATATGATGGAACAATTAAGGTAGGAACAATCGAGAAATATTTTATTGTTAGGTAGGTAGAAAATGAAAACAAAAATATTATTAGTTTTATTTATATTAATTGTCTTGGTTTTTGGAATGGGGATTACTTATTCAATCTTTCATTCTAATGCTAATTTAGTTTCTATCGATCAAGGAATAGCTAAATTTATCTTTAATGATGAAAGTATTAATCAGTTACAACTATCTTTAACAGGTTTTAACCCAGGGGATGTAGAGGAATATTTATTTTCAGTAAGTAATAGCTCCCTTGAGGAAGTAAGCGATGTTACAGTGGAATATCAAATGACTATTAAAACCTATCATTTAGTACCTTTAACTATCAATCTCTATAAGATAGAGGGAGAAATCGATGTTTTAATTTTAACTTGTGATGAAACTTATACTAGAAATGATAATAATGAATTAGTATGTAATGCCCCTTTACAGGAACTTGGACATTCCATTAGTGATTTAGATGAATATAAGTTAATAGTAGAGTTTCCATCAGAATATAATGATGAGAGTTATGCCAATTTGGTCGATTATTTGGAAATTGAAATAAGAAGTTGGCAAAAGATTGGAAATTAGGATGATATTATGAAAAAAGAGAAAACGATATTGATAATTTTATTAATCATGGGAATAGGATTAATCTCAGTATTTGGTTTTAGTTACGCTAAATATGTTTCTAATTCCATTGTGGATTATTATCTTAAATCAAAAGGATTTTATTTTAGCAGTGACTATCTAGGATCTAATAATGTTCAAAATGTAAATAATTTATGGGAAGGGGACAGTGTTCACTTTAATATAAAAAATAATCTTAATGATATTGTTATTACAGATTATGATATAGATTATACTGTTACTTGTGAGGTTTCGGGAGAGGAAGCAACCTATACTACCTGTGGTTTAAATGGAACGCAGGATATAACTCAAACGGGAACTTTATCTAGTTTTCAAACTTGTGTTAATAATACTGAAGATCAAGTTGACGTGTCCTCATTTAATAAGACTACCTGTGAATTAAATGGTTATACTTGGGAAAACCAAATAGCTAATAAGGATCTTTATTTTGATGTTATTCTTACTGATGAAAACTATAGTATTACAGATTTAACGGTTAATATAACGGTATCTAGTACAAATCCTTATCAGAAAACATTGTCGGGAGCATTTGTTCTTCATAAAAAGATAAGCGAAGAGGATAAGTTGACTATGACTTATAATAATTATGATAATTATGATCGATTGGTTGTGGCTAATTCTTATTCGGTGAATAAGTGTATAAAAATAACTTGGGATTCAAGTAAATTATTAATCGATGCGAATTATAATGATTTTAGTGCTTATGAAGTTGATATTGATAATTATCTTAAAGCAATTACATTTAATATTGATAGTAAAAGTAGTGTTAATTATGTTTTTTATAAGAGGTATTTTAATGAGATTTATGACGTGGGTGATTTTGTTTTACAAGAATCGACAGGTTGTTAATGTAAAATACAAGTTAAATTGTTGTCATATTATATCTTTTGTGATATTATTAGAATAGGTGGTAAGAAGTGAAAGTATTTAGAGTGATTAAAAAAATTATTATTGGAATTGTAGGCATAATATATTTAGCCTTTGTGGTTGCTATAACAACATTATTATTAAATTTTAATAAATATGGTGTAACGGTCTTTGATGATACATCGATTGTTATCATTAAGGAAGAAATCTCCTCAGATTTATATAAAAAAGGAGATATTGTTCTTGTTCAATCTTTAAAGATTGATGATGTTTCTGTAGGTGATCAATTATTTGCTTATAAAGTGGATGAAGAAGGAGTTCCTCATATTGATTTAGGTGAGGTTGGGGAAATTAATTATGATTCAAAACCCCAATCAATTTCTTATAAAAATGGAGAAACATATTCAATGGAATATGTCATCGGGGAAGCTACTAATCATTATGAAAAAGTGGGTAAATATTTAGCTATTTTAGAATCTAAATGGGGATTCCTATGTATAGTTTTAGTACCAAGCCTTATTATCTTTATCTATGAAATATATGCCTTGCTTGTAGAAATAAAATACGGTAAAGAAGAATAATGGGGATTTAAAATCATTGAAAAAATCAGTGATTTTTTTATTTAATTATTTCTATTTTTATTTTAGATAAATTGTCTAATAATGTTGTAAAAAAGTCCTAAATATGATAAAATTATTTAAGATAGTGTATTATGTAAAAAGAATAGGAAGGGTAATATGAATTCAAAAAGAAGAATAATTACTGAAAAGATTGTTAATTTATTACTAAATATTTTGATTTTTATATTTGGTCTTATTTTATTCTTTTCTTTATATATTAGTGTTCAAACAAAAATATTGGGCAATGATTATCCTAATTTTTTTGGTTATTCTATTTTTGAAGTACAAACAGGCAGTATGGCTGATACTATTAATCCGGGGGATTGGATTATTGTTAAACTTACTGATAATGTTAAAATAAAGGATATAATTACTTATAAATTAAATAATGAATATATTACCCATAGAATTATTGAACAATATAATGGAACTTATGTTACTAAAGGGGATGCCAATAATTCTAAAGATGAACCTATTGATCAAAAACAGGTTGTTGGGAAAGTAATAAAGATTTTAGCTAACTATGGGATTGTTAGAAAAGTATTCTTTAATCCTGCGGTGTTAATTATGTTTATCCTTACTTTACTGTTATTCAATCTAACTTTTAGTAAAAATAAGGATAATAAATTAAATACTATATTAAGAAAGTTTTTAGGAGATTATATCAAAAGAATAGAAAACAATAAGAAAAATAAGTCAGATAAAGAAAATAGAAGGAAAGAATTAGTTAACTCTTCTAAACAGAAGGAAGAGAAGATAGAGGTTCTAGATAAAGAACTGTTATATGATATGTTTAGTAAACCTAGTAATGGTGAAACTGAATATAATAATGAGGATTTAGAAAAGACCGCAATGTTTAGAGTAGTTCCGGTAGATATAAGTGAAATAGATGATACTTTCTTAGAAATAGCCAAGAATGAGTTAAAGGAACCTAAAACTGAAGAGGTAATCGAGGAAATTATTGAAGAAATAGAAGAGGAAGATTTAACTCAAATTAATCTTGATTTACTAAAGAATAAGATGAAGAAAAAGAAGAGTAAAAATATTATTGATAAAGTTATTTCGGTTAAGGAAGAAGAATTAAAAGAATTGATTAGTCTTTTAGGTGATAAAAAAGAATTGACTTCTAAGGAGGAAGTTAGAGATATTTTTATTACTGCTTATATTGAAGGTAAATATTATAATCATTATGGTGATAAAAATATTGAATATCAAGTTAAAAATATTGTAACTAAAATGGAAAAAGTTATTAATGATGTTTCTAAGGAATTAACTAAAGATAGTCAAGATAAAAATATAGTAGATGTGTTTGCTAAGATATTTTTAATTATTGCTAATTTGGAACACGCTAGAGACTCTATTACATCGATAAAAGCTAAAAGAGAGTTTTTTAAGAAGACAATTAGTAAATATTTTAATGATTATAAGAAGAAAGAACTTGATGATATTATTGAAGAAATAATAAAAATTCAGAGAAATTATCTTGGCATTATTGATTATTTCTTTAAGAAATTAGAAACTAATATGTTTAATCTAACATTAAATAAAATAGTTAATAATAATTGTATGTTTGGAACAGAATTAAAGCATAACGTTTCTTTTAATAAAGCTTATAGTGAATATATTATTGATAAGACATATAGTGAGGGTATTATTGCCGAAGATAAAATATCAGTTTTATTAAATTTATTGTCAATTAGGTTGATAAAAGATATGTTAGCCTTTAATTTTAGGATTAAATATATTGTATATATGCCAGATAGTTTATATGATAAAGAAAAGAAGCTCGAAAGATTTTTAAAGATGATTGATGATGAATACGCAAAAAGTAATGTTATTATTTTAACAACATTTAGTAATTTACTTAATAATAAATTAATTATTAAAAAAGCTAGAAAAATGGGTTATAAATTTGCTTTAACCTTTGAAGATAATGATATTATTGAAGAAAAGGATTTAAAATATCTATATATGGTTAATTATATATTTGCTAATAAGAAGGCTCATAATATGGCTAAGATTATGTCATTACTTCCAGAGGAGTTGGCTGAGAACATTATTTATGAAGATATATATGGGAAGGTTGGAGATTTTAGGAGTGAGTAGGTTATGAATACTTTTTTTAGATTTTTCTATGAATTTGTTTCAATCTTCTTTGACGGGGTGATGCATATTTTTAAAGGTATTTTTGATGGCTTTATGAAAATGTTTAACTATAGAGATTATAAGAAGATTATTGATAGTTATCGAGATAGTTTTGAGGGATCAGAATGGTTGTTTGTAGGCTTATCGATTGCTGTTTTAGTTATAATAGTGGGCTTAGTTGGATTTTTAATTTTCTTTGCAATTAGACGAATCATTAGAATTAGAAGAACGAAAATTAATCAAGAAGATTTGTTAGATGAAATAGCTAATCTTAATGGCCAAGTTAACAAATTAATGAAAGAAAAAGAAAAAATAATGGCAATGAAAGTTTCTAAATTAGGATTAAGACCTGATGAAGAGGATGGAGAACTTGCTTCTGAGGAAGAGGAAGCTAAGGAAATTGATACAACTAATAGTAGATTTCCTAAACTTACAAAGATTGATTTAGATTATGTTACTTTTAAATCTAAAAACCATAATAATAGTTTTACATTAGAGGAATTAATAGATAATTTTAGGTGTTTTGCAGCCACACAATTACGTTTATATTATGATTTTTCAATCTTAAGACCTTTCTTCGCCGGATTAGCTTGCGGTAAATTAATTATATTACAAGGTATATCTGGAACTGGTAAAACATCACTTGCTTATGCTTGGGGAAAGTTTGTTAAACACGACTCATGTATTGCTCCGGTAGAACCTTCATGGCGTGATAAAACAGAACTATTAGGCTATTTTAATGAGTTTACGAAGAAGTTTAATGAAACAGATGTTTTAGCGGAACTTTATGTTTCTGGTTTTGATGATGATGTTCATACGATTATCTTGGATGAGATGAATATTGCTCGTGTGGAATATTATTTTGCGGAAATGCTTTCTATTTTGGAAATGCCTTCTAGAGAAGAATGGGTTATTGAATTAGTTCCTAATGCTTGGCCTGATGATCCTAAGAGGGTCACCAGCGGTAAGTTAAAACTACCAGTAAATTTATGGTATATTGGAACAATTAATAATGATGACTCAACCTTTATGGTTACAGATAAAGTTTATGACCGTGCAATGCCAATCGATATAAATACTAAAGTAGATCCTTTTAAATGCCGTGAACAAGAATCAATTGATATCAATGCTAGTTATTTAGAATCATTGTTTATTCAAGCAATGGATAAATGGCCAATTTCTGAAAAAAATTTACAGAAGGTAAAAGAAATGGATGATTATGTTATAACTCATTTTAGAATTGCTTTTGGTAATCGTATTATGAAACAATTAAATACCTTTGTTCCGGTTTATGTTGGATGTGGTGGTAAAGAGATTGAGGCAATTGATTACTTTATTGCTAAGAAAATATTTCGTAAATTTGATCAATTAAATATAACATTTATTCGTGATGAAATTGATCCTTTTATTACTTATTTAAACAAGAATTTTGGTGATAGGGCAATGAAAGAGTGTATTGAATATTTGGAGAGAATTAAGAAGACAATTTAAAGGTGGTGATTAGATATGGCAAAGGATTCAATTGTTAATATAGATGATAAAATTAAAGCAAAATGCGAAACATTTACGACTAAATTAAGGTCTGATATGTATTTTGAATCAGAGCTTTCTAATGATACAATGTCTTTTGATTGGATTAATGAAATTGAATTTGCTTGTCCATATCTTGATAATATTTTTAGGAATCCAAAGGTTGCTTTAATAAATGAAGAGGATATTGTTAAAATAGAAAAAGCTAAAAAAATTACTGTAGCCAGTGTAAAAGATTTGTCTAAACATACTCATTTTATTGAAAAGATAGATAAAAAAACTAATGAAGTTCAACCTTCTAAGATATTAATTCAAAGAAATGAAGAAACCTTTAATACTTATGAGAATAGATTTATTTATACTTTGTTAGATAATTTAATAAGATTTTTGTTTAAAAAAGAAGCTCTATTAAATGATTTTGAAACAAAGAATAAAAAAGTTCTAGAATATGCTGCTTCAACAATCGCAGGTAGAGATAAAGTAAACATAGAATTAAAAATTAGTTCTAAAGAGATGCCCCAGAATAATAAAGATAGTGACTTGGAAGACGATATCAATTCTATAAAGGAGAGAATTAAAAAAATTAAAGATTATATTTCTAGTTGGAAAAGAAATGAAATTGTTAAATCTTTAGATAAAGCTCATGTTACTTTTGTTGTTCCACCGATTAGGAAGACTAATATAATTTTAAAAAATCCCAATTTCCAGATAGCGATGCGTTTATGGGCATATCTGCAAGCTTATGATTTAAACGATAATAATAGTTCAGAAGAAGGATTAAATACAACGGGTGATAATATTTTAAAAGGCTTATTAGATGATTCTTTTTTAATGAGTTATTATGTCTTAGACTCGATTAGTTCTTCTAAAAAAGAACAAAAGGAAAAATTAGCTAAATATGCGATTATGATGATTAATCAACAATTGAAAAGAATTATTTCTTTACTTTTAAATAGTGGAATTGATATATCGGAAGAAGAAATAATGCAAATGATATTAAATGAATTTAAGAATGAAAGAAATAAATCGTTAATAGATAGTAGTAATGTTAAAAAGAAATTTAAAGATGCAATGGATGAATATCTAGATAAGATGCAAGATTATTTATAATATGGAGGAGTAAAATGAAAAAAATAAGGGAAAATAAAGTAGTTAATTTAATTTTTAAAACAATAAGATCAATTGTTATTATCTTATTGGTAGGATTTATTATTGTTGTTTGTTTACAAAGATTTAGTAATAATAAAATATCTTTTCTTGACTATCGAATGTTTACTGTAGTTACGGGAAGTATGAAACCAAAATATATCGTGGGAGATGTTTTAATTGCTAAAAAAGTAGAACCAGAAACTATAAAAGTTGGGGATACCATTACTTATCAAGGAGTAAAGGGAGATTTTTATAATAAGGTTGTTACCCATGAAGTTATAAAGATTGGACAAGATGAAGATAATAATTATTTCTTTCATACTAAAGGTAAAGCTAATTTAATTGAAGATCCCATTGTTTATGAGGATCAAATATTTGGAGTAGTTATTTATAAATCAATAGTATTATCTACTATTTATCGAATTGTTTCAACTGATTTAGGATTTTATTTGTTTATAATTATACCTTTACTTTTTATTATTGTTTCGGAAATAATCGCTACTTTATTAGAAAAAGAAGAAAGAAGAAGAGCAAAACTTAAAGAAAGTAGTTAATGGAGGTGACATAAATGATGAAAAGATTAAAAACATATTTAAAATTAAACTTAATGTCTATCTTTTTTATCATTGTTTCATTTATATCAGTAACACTTGCTTGGTTTGCTTATAGCGGATTATCTAATGTTGATACAGAAATAGGGGTAAAAGCCTGGTATATTGAGTTAGAACAAAATGGAGAACAGGTTTCTAATGATTTAATTATCCCTGTCTTAGATATTTATCCTGGGATGGATACTATTTATGAAAAAGTAAATATTAATAATCTTGGAGATTCTGATGCTAGAATTAAATATAAAATTGTTTCAGCAAGGATTTTAGATGATGAGAGTGATAATTATGTTGTTAATGATCAAGTTACTTCAGAATATGTTGAAGACTTATTATCACATGCATATCCATTTCATATTAATATTAATTTAACTAAGAATTATGCTTTGGCTCAAGTTGGTGAGAGTTCTTTTGAAGTATCAATATCTTGGCCTTTAGATTCGGGAAATGATGAACTTGATGGTATTTGGGGGGCTAATGCATATCAATTTAGACAAAGTGAGGAATTAACTAAAAGTAATGCTCCCGAGTATGAAATAAGACCCTCGATGCAATTAGTAATTAGCGTTACCGCAGAGCAATATATTGAGGAAGATACTGAGAGCGATCTTAATTATAATTTAGGGGATACAGTCTTATTTGATGTTGTAAGTAATAGTGCATGTTTAGAAATTAGTTCTACCTGTTTAAATACCTATATTATTGATACTAATAATACCATAGGAGATGGAACTGTTACTCTTTTACCCGATGTAAGTAATAGTTATACAAGTAATACTTATAGTAATTATGATACCTCATTAAGTAGCTTAACTAGCAGCTGGACAGCAACAACTAGGGCGTTAGTGATTGGTGATATATTAGGGATTATTTCTAAGGATATTATGAATTCTTTATTGATTAGAGATGGAATATCCAATTCAATAATTGGTAATTTAAGTTATGGTAATCGGCTTACAACTGAAGTTTCTACAACGATTAGTAGTGGGGGATATTATACTTTTCTTAATGAAAAATTTAATTATTTGATTTCAAATAATTGCTATTGGATTAAGACTGAATATGATACGACAAACAGCTTTGTAGTAGAGAAAATAGATACTATTAATTCTAAAATTTATGGTAAAAGTAAGGATTCTACTTGTCAGGTAATTCCTGTTATCGTAGCTAATAAAAGCAATTTATAAAAAAAATCTACTTTAAAAGTAGATTTTTTTAAGTAGTTATAAGTACTTGTTCAAAAGCAATATTAGCATTAATCGTAAATGTTGTATTTTCTGTAACAGCCGTATTACCAATTCCTGTATCTGTTTCATCGTTCATTTGTTCATTCTCACCTTCAAACCATTCAAAATAAACACGAATAGTAAATGGTTCAAAACTAAAGTTTTCTATTTCATTATCAATATATTTAGTATCAATAATATTGTTATTAGTAATATTTAAAAAATTTAAAGGATCCTCCCCATTATAATTGGAGGGAAGAACAGCATATTTTGTAATTAACAAGTCAGGAAGATTCTGGGCATCAATAGATAAACTAATCGTATACTTAAAAGAAACATCAACATTGGTAGGATCAATAAGAATATCAAAATAGCCAGTTGAAGATGGGGCCATAACATTAGTGGCAACATTTGTGTTTTCTTCAATAATAGGCGTGAAAGATATTTGGGAACTTGAACCATCTGTTATGTCAACATTGCTTACTAGTATTTGCCACTTTGCAAATAAGACATCAATATTACTAGTGGTATCTACTACATATCTAGAATAAGTATTGCTCATTAAGCAAAGACAAATAGATAACAAAATAAATAGCAGAATAAATCTTACTTTTTTAAGCATACTTAAACTCCTTCCCTTATAAATAATTATAGGTTTTTTTTATATCATTGACAATTATTTAGGGATTTATTTTTTAAAAACCTGTAAAAACTGTCAAATGAAAATGTAAAAATAATAGTATCTTTTTTTAAGTAGCATCATATACTTAACTAGTGAAGAAAGGAATGATAAAACATATATGGAAACATTAAAAGTTGGAACAAAGTCTAATCCTAATAGTGTAGCGGGGGCTCTTGCTAATGTTTTTAGGGAAAAAGGTAGTGTTGAAATTCAAGCTATTGGAGCGGGGGCTTTGAATCAAGCTATTAAAGCTATTGCTATTGCTAGAGGTTTTGTAGCACCCAGTGGGAAAAATTTGGTATGTATACCAGCATTCGCGGATATAGTAATAGATGGAGAGGAACGAACCGCGATTAAGTTAATCGTAGAAACTAAATAAAAATAAGATTCTCTTTATGAGAATTCTTTTATATTTGACAAAATCTGGGAAAAGAGATATTATTTATGCGGGGTGCGCAATGGAAGTATATGATTTAAGTATGGAGCAAATAGAGGACCTAATTAATTATTCAAATAGATTTATCGGGGGGGAAGGAACTGTACTTCATTTTAGTTGTAATAGATTAGCTAAAATAGATAACGAAGTTATAGCCAATAAAAAAAGAATCTATCTTGAAGATGATCAAGAATTAAAAGAAAGAGTTGAGATATTTTGTCAAAAACAGAAGAAGGTTAAAAATAGTAGTTTACCTTCAGGTATACTTACTTATAGGAATCAAACTTTTGCTTCAACGATGAAAAAACATAAGAATTGTCATAAATTAGAATCTATATATAAATATTTTACTTTTTTAGAGATATTAACTATCTTTGAAAAAATATTCATTAATAATCAAGAACTACTAGATAATGATATTCTCCATGAAGATTTATGCTCTGCGAATATCTTAGTAGGTAGAAATATGAATGGCTATGAGATAGATATTAATATTATTGATTTTATTTCTAGATATGTTTCTATTGGTTTAGACTCAGAAATTGATATGAAAAGATATATTAAAAATACTTACCGAGGTTTATTACTTGATTATTTTGAGGGATGGTTAAAATTCTATTACCACGATATTGAGTCATTAGTAAGTTATCAAGATTTTAAAAATTATCTAAATTATCTTAAAGGAGAAAAAAAATTAATAAAAATGCAGGAAAATAAGAAAAAGTGCTTGACTAAAAGATAAAAAGATAATATAATGATATCGCTTAGGAGTTTAAGTTTTGTGTTCTCACAGAACTTATCTTTAATGTAAAAAATGAAACACCAGGGTATGTGTAAGAAAGGAGACAATAAATGCCTACATTTAATCAATTAACAAAGACCGGAAGAAGGAACAAAAAGAGAAAAAGCAAATCACCTGTATTAGGAATAGGAGTTAATAGTTTAAAAAGAAGACCAACAACGTTAAATTCACCTCAAAAAAGAGG
>CAYWKX010000008.1:24730-24941 GCA_964459185.1 uncultured Muribaculaceae bacterium
TACACGTGTAGGAACGATGACCCCTAAAAAGCCTAACTCAGCTCTTCGTAAATATGCGAGAGTTCGTTTATCTAATGGTATGGAAGTAACTTGTTACATTCCAGGAATTGGACATAATTTACAAGAACACAGTGTTGTTTTAGTAAGAGGCGGACGTGTTAAGGATTTAATCGGAGTTCGTTACCACATTATTCGTGGAACAATGGATACC
>CAYWKX010000009.1:0-24375 GCA_964459185.1 uncultured Muribaculaceae bacterium
CCTTTGAAAGAAGGGTTTTTTACACTTTTTTAAAAAAAATTAAAAAAAGTGTTGCATTATGTCGAAAACTATGCTACAATAAAATTGCTTAGATAGAAAACATATCATAAGAATTGTATTATTTCATCTAATAAGTCATCTTGAGAGAGATGTTATAAATGTGAATACGATTAAGTCCTATTTAACATTTAGCTTATGCTGATATAGTACGCTGGTATATTTTCATTGTAAAATGTTCTATTTATAGAATACTTATCTACTCTAGGCAGACAATTGTTATGTGAGAAAGAAAACTCATTAAAGATAAGTGGTTGTACGAAATACTGGTAATATTTTGAAATATTATGGTTATGAAAGTAACTATAATTGTTACAACTCATTAAAAAACTAGAAATAATTTGTTTTATCAGAACAATTATTTTTTTTTGCTTTACACCATTCTGTAAAAAATAAAAAAACATCAAAATATTCTTTTTTTTAATGAATTATATGATATAATTAAATTGCTTAGAAAGAGATTATATCATTTAAAAAGGTACTATTATTTCTAATAAGTCATCTTGAGAAAGATGTTCATAAATGTAAGTATGATTTATTCCTATTTATATTTAGCTTATGTTGATTTAGTATTTTGATATAGTTTCATTGTAAAATGTTCTTTAGGGAGGTACTTATCTACTCTAAGCAGACAATTGTTATGTGAGAAAGAAAACTCATTGAAGATAGGTAGTTGTAGGAAATACTGATAATATTTTAATGTTATAGTTATGTAGGTAATTATAATTGTTGCAACTCATTAAAAAACTAGAATTAATTGTTTTACTAGAACAATTATTTTTTTATTAGCATTTTAATTATTCTATTGAAAAAGAGAGATAATTATTATATACTATTAATGGAGGATAGTATGAAGAGTAGTAAGGTATTGAAAGTATTTGAACAATATGTTAAAAAATATGATATGAATAACGCTAATATAAAGTCTAAATATTTTCATAGTCTAAAAATGATGGAATTAGCAAAAGATATTGCTACAACTTTAGGAATATTTAATGAAGAGGAGATTACTGTCTGTGAATTGATTGGACTATTTCATGAAATAGGTAATTTTAATAGTACTCCTAATTCTAAAATTATTAATGATTCAAATGAAAATTGTACTGAAAAAACTTTTGATATTCTTTTTAATAATGGATTATTGAGAAAAATTACTGACGATACTAAATATGATGATATTATTAAGTTAGCAATTTTATTTCATGATAAAAACGATCTACCAAGTGATATCAACGAAAAAGAAAAGCATTTCTGTTTAGTAATCAAGGATGCCCATAAATTAGATATTTTTAGGTTAATGATAAACTATCCTTATTTGGATACTAGAATAGATATCTATCCAAGTGATATGACATATAAAGATTTTAAGGATTATAAAGTAATTAATGAAATAACTAGTGATAATAATGCTGATTCTATTTTAGTTATCTTATCATATGTTTATAATTTAAATTATCGCTATAGTTACTATTTATTAAATAACAATAATTATATAACCAAGGTAATTGAGTCATTAACTTTTGGTAGTAAAGATATCGAATCATTTTTTAAACAACTTGATAAGGTTTTAAATAATTATGTGCTTAAAAAAATCGTAGGATAAAAGAATATAGAAATATATCCTTTTTCTTACTCTATAAGTATTTCTTCTTTATTTTATTATGAAAAAATGATATACTAACTGTGGTGATATAAATGAAATTCCAAATAAATAATTTGTCTGCCAAGATAAATAAAAAAACAATTTTAAATGATTTTTCTTTAGATATAAATGAAGGAGAGGTTCATCTTCTTATGGGCCCTAATGGAGTAGGCAAATCCACTTTATCTAGGGTTATTATGAATGATAAAAATTATTCAGTGACTAATGGTGATATTTTAGTGGATAATAAAAGTATTTTAAAATTATCTACTGATGAAAGAAGTAGATTGGGGATTTTTTTAGCTATGCAATATCCTACTGAAATTGAAGGTATATCTAATCAAGATTTTATAAGAACAGCTATGTCTACTAAAAATAATAATAGAATTGGGTTATATGACTTTATTTTAAAATGTGAGAAGGCAACTGAAGAATTAAAAATGGATAAAAATTTAATTCACAGAGATTTAAATATTGGATTTTCTGGAGGGGAAAAGAAAAAGAATGAAGTTTTACAAATAAAGTTATTAGAGCCATCGTTAATTATCCTAGATGAATTAGATTCTGGACTTGATGTAGATAGCTTTAAAATAGTTAATCAAAATATTTTAGACTATAAGAAGCAATATCCAAAAATTTCAATTTTAATTATTACTCATCACGCAACAATTATTAAATATTTGAAGCCAGATTATGTTCATATTATGAACAAGGGTACAATTATTAAAACAGGAGATTATAAACTAGCTTTAGATATAGAAAAAAATGGTTATAATAAATATTTAGATTTAACAAATATTGTTTATATGGATCAAGATTATGAATAAGATAGTAATAAAGAATAATAAAATAAAAAATTATCAGGATGATAATATAAAAATAAAAGATAATCATTTTTTATTTAAACAAAATGGTGATTATGAAATAGAATATTTGAATTCAACTAAAGTAGATTTTATTGTTGAATTAGAGGAAGATGTTTATATAAAATTATTTATTTATTTAGAAAATAATGATGTTGAAATAAATAACCAGATTATTTTAAATGATAGAGCTAATTTATTAATCTTTAAATTTTATTATAGTAAAAAGATAAAGGAAAAAGTAGAAGTTAACTTAAATGGTTTTGCTTCCAAGATAAATTGTTGTTTTTCCAATATTGTTTCTAATAATGAGAAATATCATATGATTATTAACCATAATAATAATAAAACTATATCTAATATTTCAAATAAAAGTATTACATTAGATGATGCTAAAATAGATTTTACGATTGATAGTCATGTCTATCATAACTGCTCAGAATGTGTTTTGAATCAATCCACTAAGATAATTGTTTTAGATAAAAATAATGCTATTATTAGACCTAATATGTATATAGATAAATATGATGTTGAAGCTAAACATTCCTCAGTTATTGGTAAATTTAATGAGGAAGATTTATTTTATTTAATGACTAGAGGAATACCTAGACAAGATGCTACAAAATTATTAATAAAGGGTTTTATTTTATCCCATTTAATTGTCGATATGGATAAAAGAGCTAAAATATTGAATATAATAAATAATAAGTGGAGGTGATTTAAATGAATAGAGAGGATTTTCTTATTTTAAATAGTAATCTTGTTTATTTTGATAATGGAGCAACAACGTTGAAACCTAAAGTAGTTAGAGATTCAGTTATTAAATATTATGATAAATATACTGCCAATGCACATCGAGGAGATTATAAAAATAGTTTGCAGGTAGATGAAATGTATGAGGATACAAGAAAAAAAGCCCAAAACCTTATAAACGCTAAAGAAAAAAGTGAAATAGTCTTTACTAGTGGAACAACAGAAAGTTTAAATATGATTATTTTGGGTTACTGTAGACAACACTTAAAAAAAGATGATGAAGTAATTATTACAGAAAGTGAGCATGCCTCTAATATTTTACCTTGGTTTATTTTACAAAAAGAGATGCATATTAAGATAAAATATATTAAATTAGATAGTAATTATGAGGTAACAATTGAAAACTTAAAGGGAACTATTACCAATAAAACTAAAATAATATCTTTGGCTCATATCACTAATGTTGTGGGAGATATTAGACCAATTAAGGATATTTGTATGTTAGCCCATCAAAAAAACATTTTAGTCGTTGTCGATGCTGCTCAATCGATTGCTCATAAAAAGATAGATGTCCAGGATATGGATATCGATTTTCTAGCTTTTTCGGGGCATAAAATGTATGGACCCACTGGAATTGGAGTTATATATGGTAAATATGAATTATTAGAGCAATTAATTCCATTAAAATATGGTGGTGGAATGAATGCTACCTTTACCAAAGATGGTTATATAGAATTAAGAGAGATACCTACTAGATTAGAGGCAGGTACTCCTAATATTGAAGGAGTATTAGGTTTAGGGGCAGCTATTGATTATTTAAATAATCTTGATTTAAGTAAAATAGGAAAATATGAACAGGAATTAAAAGAATATTTAATATCTAAGTTAAAAGAATTATCCTTTATTGAAATATATAATGCCAATACTAAAGGAACAATCGTAGCTTTTAATATTAAAGGAGTTTTTGCTCAGGATACTGCAATTTACTTAGACAAATATAATATTTGTGTTAGAGCAGGTAATCATTGTGCAAAAATATTAAATAATGTTTTTAATATTAATAATACTTGCCGAGTAAGTTTTAGTTTTTATAATACTAAAGAAGAGATAGATTTACTTATAAATGTTTTAAAGAATAGTGAAAACATTTGGAAGGAAATATTATAATGAACGAAGAACTAAAAAGACAAATAATTTTAGATAATTATAGGCAGCCTTTTAACAAGGGAGTACCAAATGATAATAATCATATTAAATTTAATAGTAGGAATGTCTCTTGTATTGATAACCTAGATATTTATCTCCAAATGGAAAACGATATTATTAAAGATATAAAATATGAAGGAGAAGCTTGTGTTATTTGTATATCATCTACTTCTATTCTTACTAATATGTTAATAGGTAAGACTAAAAAAGAAGCCTTACATATTATTGATAATTACCATAAGATGCTTAACGAAGGGGAATATGATCAGGGATTATTAAAGGAATTAAATGCTTATAACGAAATATATAAACAACCATCAAGAAAAACATGTGCTAATCTATCCTCTAAAGAAATAGAAAATAAATTAAAAGATATAAAATAAAAAGAAACATATAATTTATTATGAGTAAATATAAAAGTCTAATAATTATTATGTTTTTTATTATTGCCTTTTCTATATCTAGAATTCATAGTGTTTTTAATGATATGTCTTTAATAGGAAAAGCCATATGTTTAGATGCAGGGCATGGCGGAGTAGATGTTGGGGCAATAAGTAAACGTATTATTGAAAAAGAGATGAATTTAGTTTTAGTAAAAAAACTAGAAACAAAATTAATTGCGAAGGGGGCCTTAGTCGTTTTAACAAGGGATGGAGATTATGAGTTAACTAAAAGCACTTATAATAGAAAAAGGAATGATTTATATAACCGAGCTGTGTTAATTAATAATTCTGGTTGTGATCTTTTTTTATCAATACATTTAAATTCAATGACTAATGCTAACTGGAGAGGTATCCAAGTCTTTTATAATTCCAGGCTAAAAGAAAACAAAATCGTGGCCGAAGTAACATATACCACTTTAAAAGAAAATATGCCTAATATAAAAAAGAATAAAGAAGTAAATAACTATTATATGTATCGTCTAATCAAAATACCCGGTATTTTAATTGAGGCAGGGTTCATCTCCAATCCTAATGATAATTATCTACTTAGGCAAGAATATTATCGTGAAAAACTAACAGATACTATTTTAAAAAGTATTGAAAATTATGTTAGCTTAAGTAACTAAAACATATCAAATTTTACCTTAATCTTCAGACAAATTTTATTTATTTTTTTTTGATTATATGATATACTAATTAAGATACGAGGTAGAAAAAATGAAGAAAGATTTTAAGACAATTGATGAACAAATTGAAATATTAAGAAATAAGGGTTTAATTATTGAGGATATGGAAGAGGCGAGGGAAACATTATTAAGGGAAAATTATTTCTTTATAAATGGTTATAGACATCTTCTTATGAATTCTTCAAAAGATAAAAGTTATATTCCCGCATCAACATTTAGGGAATTATATTCCATCTTTTTGTTTGACCGATATTTTAGAAATGTTATCTTTAAGAATGTTTTGGTTATTGAGAATCAATTAAAATCAACCATTTCATATCAATTATCAAGAAAATATGGTTACAAGGAGAGGGATTACTTAAATCCTAACAATTTTACTAATGATCATAATAAAGTTAGAAGAGTCAAGGATTTAATTCAAAAAATGAGAAGACAAATTAGGATTAATGCTAATCAACATAATGCGACTATGCATTATGTTACCAAGTATGGGTATATCCCTTTATGGGTATTAGTTAAGGTTTTATCCTTTGGAATTGTTTGTGAATTATATACTATTCTTAAGGAAGAAGATAGAAAAGAAATTGCGGATATTTTTAAGACCACTTCTAGAGAATTAGAAGAATTCTTAATTATCTTATCAAATTATCGTAATTTATGTGCTCACGAGGATATTGTTTATGAACATAAAACGGAGAGGTCAATACCAGACACTAAGTACCACTTAGATTTAAAAATCCCTAAAATGGATGGAGAATATATTTATGGTAAAAATGACTTATTTGCAGTAATAATAATTTTTAAATCATTATTAAGAAAAGATGAATTTAGATTAATGTTAAAAGAAGTAGAATATGAAATAGAAAGATTAGATGGAAGGATCGATTCAATTGCCATTGAAAAGGTATTGGATAGAATGGGCTTTCCTGTTAATTATATGGAAATTATAAATTTGTAGGAGGATAAAATGAAAGAAAAGAATAATAATAGAATAATCGTCACCTTGGCTATAGTGTTATCATTTATAAGTGGAACAATTGGATCATATTTAGTTATTACCAGTCTTAATGTTATTGGTAAGAACATTATAAGAAATGTTAGTCAGGTAGAATTTACCGAAACTAGTATTGCGGATTCTGTTGATAAAGTAATTGACGCTGTTGTCGTAGTAACGGCTTACCAAAATGGTGATGAAGTATCAACCGGGACAGGCTTTGTCTATAAAAAAAGCAATGAAGTTGGTTATATCTTAACTAATAATCACGTTGTATCTGATGCAGATACAGTAAAAGTAATTTTTGAAGATAATAGCGAGGCTGATGCAACTATAGTAGGATCAGAAACCTATTGTGATATTGCTGTTTTAAGTGTACCCGTTGCTAATGTTTTAGATGTGGCCCAAATAGGAAATAGTGAAGATATGAGGGTAGGAGATACAGTCTTTACTATTGGATCCCCAATGGGAACAGATTATAGTGGTACAGTAACTAAAGGTATTTTATCAGGTAGAGATAGATTGGTTGAAGTAAGTTTTTCTGGGAGCACATCTGATTATTATATGAAGGTATTACAAACAGATGCTGCGATTAATCCTGGTAATAGTGGGGGACCTCTACTTAATATTAATGGGGAAGTAATTGGAATTAACTCTCTAAAATTAGTGGAAGATACTATCGAGGGTATGGGATTTGCTATACCAATTGAGGATGCTATATATTATGCTAATATCTTGGAAACTGGTGCGACTGTTAAAAGACCATATTTAGGAATAAGTATGTTAGATATAACCGATACTTATAATTTGTGGCAAAGTGGAGTAACAATTCCTACCGGTGTTGATGAAGGCATTGTCATTATCGAAGTTGAAGCTGGTTCTCCTGCTGAAAAAGGGGGACTAAAAAAAGGAGATGTTGTCCTTTCAATCGGAGGGGAAAAAACAGTTACAGTAGCGGAACTTCGTTATGAATTATACAAACATGAACCAGGGGAAAAAATAGAACTAGAATATTATCGTGATGGAAAAGAAAATAAAACAACCATAACGTTAGTAGAAAAAAAATAGTTAATTAATTTAACTATTTTTTTATGGTTACATACATTATTATGAGGAGTGATTCTATGAATGATGTAAGAGCCTTAGTAGGAATTGTTATTGATCCTGGTCATGGAGGAACAGATTCAGGAGCAGTTGGCAATAATATATTAGAAAAAAATTATAATTTACTGATATCAAAGTATATGTATGATAGATTTAAGGAATTAGGTGTCCCTGTAACCTTAACAAGGACAGAGGATACAACATTAACCCAAAGTGAGAGAGTAGCAAGAATATTAAATGCTTATGGGAATAATTCTAATGTTGTCGTTATATCAAATCATTTAAATTCCAGCGGAGGAACTGGGGCGGAAGTTATTTATGCTCTAAGAAACACCAGCACTCTAGCGGAAAAAGTCTTAAATAACTTGGGAGCTACAGGATCCGCGGTAAGAAAATATTATCAAAGAAGATTACCATCTGATACCAGTAAAGATTATTATTTTATCCATCGTGATACAGGGCAAACGGAACCAATTATTGTAGAATATGGATTTATTGATGATACTGCTAGTAATGTAAATTTCTTGAAAGATAACTATAAAAATTTAGCAGAAGCTGTTATTCAGGCTGTTATGAGTTATAAGGGACTTATGTATGTACCCCCAGAAGGGTATGTTATTAATACTTATGTTGTGGTAAAAGGTGATAGCCTTTACTCTATAGCTAGTAAATTAGGAACGACAGTTAGTGAATTACAAAAATTAAATAATCTCACAACTACTTCATTAAGTATAGGTCAAGTATTAAAAATACCTAGTCAATTTGTGGAAGAAGAACCAGGATTATATACCGTCAAGAAAGGTGATAGTTTATATTCTATCGCGATAGCCAATAATACAACTGTTGATATATTAAAAGAATTAAACAACTTAACCTCTAATCTTTTATCTGTCGGTCAAACACTTAAATTGCCAGAACCAGTTATGGAAGGAGTCTCCACCTATACAGTCCAAAAGGGTGATAGCTTATATTCCATTTCTAAAAAGTTCAATACCACGGTTAGTGAATTACAGAAACTGAATAACTTATCTTCGACAGCATTAAGTATAGGTCAGGTATTAAAGTTACCAACTGAAGTGGTAGAAGAAGAAAAAGACTATATTGAGTATATAGTAAAAAGTGGGGATAGTCTCTATTCCATAGCTAAACAGTTTAATATTGATTATAATACTATTAAAAATTTCAATAATCTAACATCTAATCTTTTGAGTATAGGTCAAACATTAAAAATACCAACAGTAACCCAGACAGAAACAACTTATGTAGTACAACCGGGGGATAATTTATATTCTATTGCTAGAAGGTTTAATATAACTGTCGATAGATTAAAAGAATTAAATAATCTTACTAGTAATCTTTTAAGTATTGGCCAAATTCTAATAGTTGAATAAAAACTTCACTAATTGTGAAGTTTTTTAATGAATTCTTTTACAAATTCCTGGATCAGGATCATAAAAACAATGATTTTTATATCTACCTGAAAAATCTTGATCCCACCAGGTAGCAGTACAACTTACACCTGCTGGGGGAGAGTAAAACCATAAGGAGTTAGTTGCTGGATAATAATATTCACCACGAATAACTCGTTCCGCTAAGGATTTTTCTAATTCGGTGGGATTTCCAAAAAACAAAGGACTACTTGATCCAGTAAATCCACCAGGGGATTGGAAAATCATTTCATAAATAGTAGTAATATCCCTAAAAGTTAAGCAATCCGCTAATACTCTATTAATTCCAACATTACCAACCATTAACATGCCTAAATTTCCTTCTCCTTTAGCTTCCGCTCTCATTAATCTAGCTAATAATTCTAATTCCTTTTGAGTATGACTAACAATCATTTTTTCACCTATAAAATTATATGTTAATTAATTACTTTTATTAATTATAATTTCATATTTACTATTACCACGATAATAACCATTTTCATCAAAATCATCATTATCATAAGTAAAAACCATTAATCTGATTGGGGAATTAATCTCAGCGATTTTAGTACTTGCCGTTAATTTAATCGAAGTAAGAATTGATTCATCAGTCATTTCTTCTTTAGTAATATGACTATACCAACTACCTATTTGTTGATGAACGTCATCATATAAATATATTTGGATATAATCGAAAAACCAGTCACCATCACCCGGAGACAATATCGTTTGTTCAAATACCTTCCCAGAAGTAGTAGTAAAATAAATATAGTAGCCTATTTTATAATTGCTAGAGTTATATCTGTTCCAATAATCATACCATATAGTCTGGAAAGTACTACCACTTATTGTTTCTTCTAAAGAAGCAAAAGTGACAAAACTCATAATATCAGTATATTGATTCCATGGTCCATTATAAGTAGTAATTAATTCTCTTTGGTGATTAGAATTAAACTCCTTATATAAACCAATAATAATATCATTGTCATCAATATACTCATCTTCTTCAATAACATTATTTATACTATTACTAACATTATTAGTTGTAATATTTTGATTAGTACAACCCACTAAAACAATAAATAGTAATAATAGACTAGCAATAAATTCATTCTTCATAATTCACCCAAACAATCTATAACCTAATATTTCTTTTTAATGCTTTATATCCAGAAGTAGTATAATTAGCTAATTCATTTATTTTTTCCCTATCATCATCAGAATATTTATCATATATAACAATTGTATCTAAATTGGCACCTTTAGCTGCTACTATTCCCGATAATGAATCTTCAATAACTATACATTCATCTGGAGTTGTCTTTGTTAAAACCATAGCTTTCTCATAAACTTCGGGATTTGGTTTCTTTTTAGAAACTTCATCTTTACTTAATGTTCCCCCGTTAAATATTTCATATAAATCTATCATATTACAGATATTAGGGTTTTCATAAGCATAATAATCTAAAAATTCCCTTGAGGTTATTGTTGCTAAAGTTAGAATATATCCAAATTCTCTAGCTAGCTTTAAAAAATCTGCAGCATTTTCCTTTAATTTTAATTTTGTTTTTTGATACTCCTTGGCTATAGCATTTCTTTCAAGCATTAATTCTTCTGCAGTAATATTTTCTAATCCATAACTATCAATATTGTATTGAGCATAATTTAAATAAATGTTTCCATGTGTATTCTTAGCTAGAAAATTATCTCTCTCTAACCCTACATTTCTAGGTATTTTTCCCTGCCTTATAATAACCTCTCTATCTACTTCATTCCAAATACCTAAAGAATCAATTAGTGTTCCGTCTAAATCAATAATAATATTTTTCTTATTTTCAAAAACATTATAATTAAGATCATCTATCCTTTTTTTGTTACTTAATAATTCGTTCACCCTTCCAAAACCTCCAAGATAATTGTATCATAATTTATTATCAAAATAACAATAATTCTTGTCAAAACAATAAAATTATGGTAAATTATATATGGACCAAATTATAGGGGTATATTTCAATGGTAGAATGACGGTCTCCAAAACCGTTAATGTGGGTTCAACTCCTACTACCCCTGCCATTTGAAAAATAGACGATTAGGGATATTAATCGTTTTTTATTATATCAATCTATAAAAAAAGAGGGGGATCCATTTAGAACCCCCTTGTTTTAATTTGATTTTTGTACCTTATATATTAATTAATATAATGCAAGAATCATATCCTCTCTATGTAAGGATCTTCTTCACATTTAGTATATACATTTATACAAACACAGCAATCAGTTTTCTCTTCCGTATAATGTTCCTCTTTTTTCCAACATTTATCCTCTTCACATTTAGTATAAACATTAATACAAACACAACAATCATTTTTTCTTTCTTCGCCTAAACCATTTTCTTCGGGTTTTTTGGTCATAAAAATACACCTCCTAAGATATTGTATTCGGTAATATTTTTATTTAAATAATAAAAGCCTTTAAAATATAATTAAAGGGGCTTTTATTTTTTTGTTACTATTCACACCTGTGGGAATCGTATCTAAGGCATGTTTTATTAGCCACTATCAATAGGATTCCATTAACGATAATGGCAATTGCTAACCCAATAAAAAAACCTATAATTACTGAAATTAATACTGAACAAATTAGTAATCCAACTATTATCCCAAGCAGGGCACCTAAAAGTGTAAAACCAATATAGAATAATAAAGTAGGCAATAAAAATCTATTAATACATTGAATCATACTAATACTTCCTTTCATATTAATATATCGATAATTAAAGAGAATGTATAATTTATATAACTATTTTCCATTAAATTCTAATGTAACAATTTTATGATTAGCATATAATATTATAATTGAATAAAGAGGAGGAAACACAATGAAAAAATATATTAGCCTATCCCTTGAATTACAATTGTTTTTTTCAAGAATAATGAAAGAACATGCACTTTTTTTGGAGGCTAGTTTTCCGGGAAAAGAGAAGGGTTTTATAGAAGAAGCAGAAATGTTCAAAAACGAGTTTGAAAAACTATTGTTAGATGTTACAAATATAAGTAATGGATTTATTAGACCTAAAGTTTTAAGTTCCGGGGAAATAGTCACAGAGTATACGTTAGGTGCTGAGAAAAAAACTGAGGAACTTACGGGCATTATTATAAATAAAGACATTACTTTAATGGAAAGTAACTTAAAATTAGAAACTGGTTATACCACGGAAATGGCATCAGAGGCCATTGTGAGGAGTTTAAATAACCGTGCCTTAGGTCTGGTAAATGGATTAATATCCTTCAAGGAGAGGATATTAAGTGAAGTGTTATCATGTAAATTATATACCGCTAATTATCCACTTCTAATAGACCATATACTTAGGGAGGCTAAACTATACCGCTCGTACATAATTTCGTTAGAAAATGGTCAGGATATTGAGCTTGGGGATATGAAACAAGTAGAATTATTTTGGAATCAAATTATGATGGAGCACGCATTATTCATAAGGGGATTATTGGATCCTACTGAAAATGATTTAATAAAAACCTCTGACAATTTTGCAAGAGAATATAAGTATTTATTAGAAGAAACTAGAAATGCAACAGATGCAACAATGCTAAGTCTAAAAGATAAAACCTTACAAGAAACTTTAAAATATAGAGATTTTAAATTAGCGGGAACAAAGGGATTGGATAGTTGTGGAATTAAATCGGTAATATTACCATTATTAGCAGATCATGTTTTAAGAGAGGCAAATCATTATCTTCAAATATTAAGAGGTTAAGTATGATAACCTAATTTGGGAGATTTTTTCTTGATGCTATAAAAAAACTAGATTTAATTTTAAATCTAGTTTTTATTTATGGCCATCAAATCCATATTTTTTTGTAATAGGATCTCTGTGAATAAAATTTTTATTGGGGAAACATGTATTAGTTATATATCGTAAAAATATAATTATTAAACCTATTATACCAATATGATTTAGTATTTGATTAAAATGTTGGGTATTCAACAAAATATGGAATATATATTGTCCAAGAATAGCAGCAATTACAAATAAAATGATATCAACAAATAAGATATTTTTCTTTACAAAATATTTATAGGTATAAAAAACCAAAGGTATAAATGTAATCATAACTAACGATCCAACGAACTTTGCGAAAAACAAATTTGGATTATCAAAGTAAAAATGATATTCCACGATTAGCCAGACAAAAGTTGGAAAGATTATTAGTTTTAAGTGTTCCCAGGTAGATTCATTAACCGAACTAAAAAGGCCAACAAACTTATTATGATTGGTCCAATCATATAAAAAGTGAGTTGAGCAACCTATAATAATAATAAATATGGTTCCAATAACATCTAACATTTTTTAATTCTCCTTCATTATTATGATTATATCATATTTTACATAAGGATACACTTAAATATTATCAGAATAATAATTATTTATATAAAAAAATAAAAAACATATAATTTTATGGTATAATTAATTATGATAGGGAAGGAGGTAAAAAATGGAGAAAAACTCTAAAACTAGAAGAATTGTTTTATCATTATTAGTACTTGCTTTATTGGTGGCAATATTTTGGGGAGGTTACAAATATCTATATGTTGCCAAGAATCCAGCATCATTTGTAATAATTGATATTAATCCTAGTGTTGAATTGGAGGTTAATGCAGAGGATGTAGTAGTTGATGTTATACCCTTAAATGGAGATGCCGATATAATTATATCAGATTTAGACTTAACAGGATTACCTGTTGAAGAAGCTAGCGAAGATATAGTCGGGGCTGCTATAGAAACTGGTTATATTGATGAATTAAGCGAAAACAACACAATTGTAGTAACATCAGCAAGTGATGATGAAGATGCAAGGGTTGCTTTAGAAGAAAAAATAATGACAAGGTTAGACTCTTATCTTATAGAGAAAAAGGCATATGCTTTATTAGCGGTTCGTGGATTAGATGACGAACTAAAAGCACAAGCCGATCGTTACGAAATTCCATATGGAAGGATGCTCCTTATAAGTAAGGCAGTTACCTTAGATTCAACTCTAAATACAGAAGATTTAGTATCTATGTCTATTCAAAAAATTCAGAGAGAAATAAAGACCCAGGTAAAAGCAAGACATGAATTAATGGACATGACTAGGGAAGAATTAAAAACCCAATGGCAAGCTGAAAAACAATCAAAAAAATTAGCAGCTGAACAAAAAGGTGAACAAAAAAGGTTAGAGTTGTGGGATGAAAATAAGAACAAATATAGTAACGCTACCGCGTCAGAAAGAGAAGAGATAATTGAGAACTTATTTGAACAAGAAAAAGAACAAATAAGAGATAGCATTGATGTTATTGAAGAAGAAATTCAGGAAGAACAGACTGACAACCAATCAATTGACCAAAATAACAATAGTTATCCAATTATTAAAAACGGAAATAAAGCACAACAAGCAGTAGAAAGCAGAAGAGGAAAGATTTAAACAACTAAATTTATTAATCAATAAATTAAGAGGATATATCAATACGATATATCCTTTTTATAAAGATAAATTATTTTTTATAGTTTATGTTATAATTTGCGGGGCCGCTTATGACATTGCCATCAATGTCAAATCTTGATCCGTGACAAGGACAATCCCAAGTCTTTTCTATTTCATTAAATATTAAGCCGCATTTTAGATGGGGACATTTATTATAAACAATATGTTCCTTTCCTTGTTCATCAGTATATATTGCTAATTTATGTCCATCTATGGTTTTAAATTTAATATTATCTTCATACCAATCCTTATTTTTATTAAGTCTATTCTCTGAGAATGATTTAATATTAATAGCTAAATAAAGGGGATATTTAATAATTTTAGAAAGATTAATAGCTCTTCTAGGATCAAATAATTCTTCATAGGGGTTATTTTTATTTAAAATAATATCACTTAATACTTTTCCTGCAATTGTACCATTAGTCATTCCCCAAGCATTATAGCCTGTTCCTATTAAAAAATTATCATTATTTTTCTCAATTCTACCAATGAAAGGTAAATAATCATAGGTATCAATATCATGATTAGACCACATAAAATCAGGAGTTAACTTCAATTTCTCCAAATCCTTTTCCAAATTTTTAAAATTTTCTTTCTCGTCTAATTTATTAGAAATATTATGGGAACCATTTAAATATATAATATAGTTATTTACTGAGTCAGAATGATATCTTATTGATTTAGTAGGAGTATTAGAGGAGATAATATTATAATCCTTAATTTTATCTATCTTTGAGGCACTAATATAAGATTTCTCAATCGTAGTTTTTAGTGGCATAAAAAATGGTAATAGAAAATAAGGGTAATGAGAGGCAACTACAACCTTTTTAGTAGTAATTACATGATTATTAGCAACACAGGTATAAAAATTATCTCTTTTATTAATTGAGGCCACTCTTGTTTTTTCATAGATCTCAATACCTTTATCTTGACAAATACTTTTTAATTTAAATAAATACTTTAAAGGATGAAAAACACCAGTATTAGGAACTGATATGGCATACTTACAATTAATATCTGTAGGTATTTTATCATATTCAGTAACTTTTATATCCATACTTTCTAATAATTCTTTTTCTTCTTTTATTTTTGATATTTCTTTTTTATCATTAGTAAAAACATAAAAAGGAACCTCTTGATAATTACAATCTATTTTCTCTGTACCTATAATATTTTTAATTATATTAATAGCGTCAATCTGGGACTTAACGTGCTCTTTTGCTTTATCTAAAGAGACATATTTACTAATTTCATATGGAATTAACTCCTGTAAGTAACTTATTTGTGCTTCTGTTTTTGAAGTGATGCCATGACCTACCAGATTACTATCTACAAGACATACCTTTAATTTGCTGTTCCTTAAGTGGTAGGCGGTACTTATTCCTGTAAGGCCTCCTCCAATGATTAATACATCGCAATTAATATTTCCATTTAATTTTCTTATCTTCTCTATATTCATATTTTCTAACCATAAACTCTTATATCTCATTTTATCACCATTATTAATATTAATAAATTAAGAAAAATTAAACCTAAAATGCATAAAATTATTAAATAAATTCATTATAACTATGAAAGGAGAAATATATGAACGAACCACCAGTAATGATCTCCACTAAGGATTTATCATATATTAGTGATATGTTTGAATGGAGTTTTACCGCAGGAAAAACCGCAAATCATTTTAAAGATGAAGTGATAGACGAAGAAATAAAAAGCATTTTAAATGAAATTACTATAATGCATAAAAATATTTGTCATAATTTAATTAACCTTCTGGAGGTGTCAGATGAATAATAAAGTAGAAAATCCAAAAAAAGAGGTACCAAACACTACAGAAATGAATGACCGAGACTATCTAAACGAAATCCTAGAAATAGAGAAAAATATGAGTGTCAATTTCACAACAGCTTTAAATGAAGTTAGTAATAAAAAATTATATACTTCTTTATTCCCTTTATTTAAAGATATAAAAGGAATGCAAAGAGAATTATATAACCTTATATTTAAAAAAGGATGGTATAGTTTAGAAAAAGCTGAAGAACAAAAAATTGATGAGAAACTAATAGAAATGAATGCTAAAATGAATGAACTATCTTAAAGATTAAACTGATATAAAAAAGATATCAGTTTTTTATGTAATACATGTTATAATGTTTTTAGGAGGTTTTTGGTAATGGATAAAGTAATTAAAGAGACATTAAATTATTATGACGAGAATGCTAAAACATATTTTGATTCAACAGTTAAAGCTAATATGGAAGAAACATATTATAAATTTTTAAGACATATAAAAATGAATGGGTATATTCTTGACTTTGGATGTGGATCGGGAAGGGATAGCAAATATTTTATAGACAATGGATATAAAGTAAAAGCTATTGACGGGTCTTTAGAATTATGTAAATTAGCTTCCATTTATATAGGAAAACCTGTTATTCATCAGAATTTTCTAGAATTAGATGATGAAAATATTTTTGATGGTATTTGGGCATGTAGTTCAATACTCCATTTACCCCCCAAAGATTTATTAAAAGTATTAAGGAAGATGATTGATGCTTTAAAAAATAATGGATGGATTTATACATGTTTCAAAAATGGTGATGGAGAAGAAATACTTAATGGTCGTTATTTTAATTATTTAACTAAAGAAAAGTTTGTTGAACTTTTAGAGCTATTTCCAGAATTAAAACTAGAAGAATCGTATGAAACAAAATCTGTTACTAATATAAATGAAGTTAGATATTGGAATAACTTTTTTATAAAGAAAAGAATTAAAGATAAAAAGTAAACTAAATTAAATATTGAGCCTTTTATTGAAAAAGGTTTTTTTTTAGAGTATAATTGATTATAGAAAAGGGTGATAAAATGAGTAAGTTTAAAACAATGGATGCTAATGAAGCAGTAGCTAGTGTTGCTTATAAGTTTAGTGAAGTATGTGGAATATATCCAATTACGCCAGCTTCTCCGATGGCTGAAAAAATAGATGTTATGGCTAACCAAGGAGAGTTAAATTATTTTGGTAATCCGGTCAAAGTTATTGAAATGCAATCAGAGGCAGGAGCTGTAGCCATGGTCCACGGGGCTTTACAAGCGGGCACCTTAGCAACAACATTTACTGCTAGTCAAGGATTATTGTTAATGATACCTTCTTTGTATAAATTATCGGGAGAATTACTGCCGGGGGTTATTCATGTTGCTGCACGTAGTTTATCAACTCATTCTTTAAGTATTTTTGGAGATCATCAAGATATTTATGCGACGAGAGCTAGTGGTGTTTGTTTATTATCATCTTCATCGGTACAGGAAGCCTATCATATGGCTATGATTACTCATCTATCAGCGATTAGAGGTAGCTTACCATTTATTCATTTTTTTGATGGTTTTAGGACTAGTCATGAAATAAATAAAATAAAATTATTGGATTTGGATAAAATAGAAACATTTATTGATAAAAAAGCCTTATTATCTTTTAGAAATAAAGCCATGAATCCTTCTAGTGCTAATACAAGAGGAGCAGCTGAGAATGAAGATATTTATTTTCAACATATGGAAAGTAGAAACTCAAAATATGATGAAGTAATTGATATTGTTTCTGATTATATGGATAAGGTAAATGCCATTGCTAATACCAATTATAAACCATTTAATTATTATGGCTCCAAAGAGGCTGAATATGTTATCGTGGCTATGGGGTCAGTTTGTAGTACTATTAAAGAAACGATTAAATATTTAAATAAAGATAATAATAAATATGGATTAGTAGAGGTCCATTTATACAGGCCTTTTAGTGCTAATCATTTAATAAAAGAATTGCCTAAATCAGTTAAAATTATAAGTGTTTTAGATAGAACTAAAGAGCCGGGATCTAATGGGGAACCGCTCTATTTAGAAGTAGTTACGGCTTTAAAAGATAAAGATATTCTTGTTTTAGGAGGTCGTTATGGGTTATCTTCTAAGAATACCGCCCCTAATCAAATCAAAGCTGTATTTGATAATATGATGAATGAAAAAAAGAATAATTTTACCATTGGGATTAATGATGATGTAACTAATTTAAGTTTAACCCTTGGGGATTTTAGATTACCTAATAAAATGACTGAATTTTTTATTTATGGTTATGGATCTGATGGGATGGTATCTACCTCTAAAGATATAATTAAGGTAATTGGGGATCATACTAATAATTATGTTCAGGGATATTTTCAATATGATTCAAAGAAAAGTGGAGGAGTTACTAGAAGTCATATTAGAATTAGTGATAAAGAAATATTATCAGCTTACTATGTTGATAATCCTTCTTTAATTGTTATATCTAAAGACTCATATATTTATAAATATGATATTTTAGATAATATTAAGGATAATGGGACTTTATTATTAAATACTAATTTAAATAAAGAAGATTTAATTAAATCTTTACCAAATAAAGTAAAATATTTATTGGCTAAGAAAAATATTACTCTTTATGTAATAGATGCTTATAAATTAGTAAACGAATTAAACTTAAAGAATAAAATAAGTACTTGCCTAGAAATATGTGTTTTTCATATTATAAATTTAATTAATGATAAGAAGGTTAAAGGTATTATTAAAGAGCAAAATAAAGTAAGATTTATTTCTAAAGGACAAAAGATAATTGATATTAATAATTCGGTAGTGGATATATCTCTTACTAAATTAGGTAAAATAGAGGTTGATAAGAATTGGGCATTCTTAGGATATACTGAAAATAGTAATAAATCATTTGAGGAGACCATTAATTCATTGCAAGGAGATACTTTACCTGTTAGTGCTTTTCAAGATAAAAAAGAAGGTATCTTTAAGCCAGGTTTAACTAAAAAAGAAAAAAGAAATATCGCAGAAAATATTCCTGCCTGGATAAAGGAAAATTGTATCCAGTGTAATCAATGTGTATTTGCCTGTCCTCATGCTGTAATTAGATCATTTTTATTAGATAAAGAAGTAAATGAGATTGAATCTATTGCTTCAATTCAACCTAAAGATAAGTTTTATACAATGGGAATATCCTCTAAAGATTGTACAGGATGTGGATTATGTGTTAATGTTTGCCCTAAGAATGCTTTAGAAATGATACCTAATGATGATAAATTTATAGATAATTTTGAATATTTATTAGAGAATAATACTAATAATAGTTATCAACCTGAACTTTTAAATGTTAGAAATATTGGCTTTAAAATGCCTAAATTTGAGTTTAGTGGAGCCTGTGCGGGATGTGGGGAGACGGCCTATTTAAAAAACTTAACCCAAGTATATGGAGATAATTTATTAATTGCTAATGCGACTGGTTGTTCCTCAATTTATGGAGCTGGTCCTGCCTCAACACCATATTCTATATCGTGGGCTAGTTCCTTATTTGAGGATAATTCTGAATATGGTATGGGTATCTTAACGGCGATTAATATTAAAAGACAAAAGATAAAAAAATATATGTTAAATAATCCTGATCCATTATTTAAAAAATGGTTAGACAACATGGGTGATTATAATATATGTATGGATATTAAAAATAAAATTAATTATGAAAAACATCCATATCTTAAAGAATTAAAGAGTGATATTACTCCTAAAACAGTTTGGGTAGTTGGAGGAGACGGCTTTGCTTATGATATTGGCTATGGAGGGTTGGATCATGTTATATCAACCAATGAAGACATAAATATCCTTATATTAGATACAGAAGTATACTCTAATACTGGAGGCCAATCATCTAAATCTTCTAATATAGGATCAATCGCGTCATTTACTTCGATGGGAAAAACTAATTACAAAAAAGATTTAGCAAAAATTGCTATGTGTTATCCTCATGTTTATGTAGCCTCAACTAATATTGGATATAATAAAGAACAATATTTAAAGGTGCTAAAAGAGGCTAAAGAACATAAAGGGCCATCTTTAATAATTGCCTATGCCCCTTGTATTGAGCATGGATTAAAGATAGGAATGGAACATAGCTTAGATAATGCCTATTTAGCTAGTGAATGTGGTTACTTTTTGACTTTTAGGTATAATCCTGACACTAAGAAATTTACATTAGATAGTAAAAATGTTAATTTTGATAAATATGATGATTTCTTGTCAACAGAGAATAGATATGCTAATTTAAAAAATGTTAATGAAAAAGAGGCTAAAGCTATTTTAGGTAAGCAAAAAGCATGGGCTATTGATCGATATAATTATTATAAAAGATTAGAGGAAATCAATAGATAATTATTTCTAATTTTTACAATTTTCTTAATAAATATAAAAAAAAACAAAAAATATAGCAATTTTTTAAAAAATATGGTATATTATTTATAGTAAAGGAGAATAAATAATGGAAGATAATATGAATGTGCCTAAATTTGAGGATAATAATGTGACTCCAGAACCAACTCCGGTTGTTCCAAATTCTGAAGTTTTGGAATCAAAACCAATTATGACTGTTACAGAAGAAGTAAAATTAGAACCTACATTTGTAACTTCTAAACCTGCAGGATCTGAACCAACACCTGTTGCTCCAGAACCAATAAGGGTAGAACCTACATTTGTAACTTCTAAACCTATAGAATCTGGACCAGCACCAGTTGCTTCAGAACCACCAAAAGTAGAATCTACTCCTACAGTTTTAGAACAACCTCAGGTTGCACCTCAAACTACTGTTTCAAACACAATCGAAAACACAAAACCAAAGAAAAAAATGAGTAAGACGATGACAATTGTTTTAGTAGTGTTGTTATTAGCAGTTGCTGCAGTAATAGGATATTTTGCTGGAAGATATATTTTTGAATTAGTAAATGGGCCGATTAAATAATAAATCGGTTTTTTTATTAAATAATTTTAAAAAATTATAATTAAGGAAAAAAATTCCAAAAAAATAGTGCATAAAATAATAAAACTTTCATATAATATTAATGTCATACGATAGTGTGACGAAAACGGCCAGACTTAAATGTCTGGTCTTTTGTATAAAATGCTTGTTTTTTTGCTCTTTTTAGTTTAGAATACTTAGAAAAGGAGAAATTAAATAATGTTAATAAATGAATCTTTATATGTAAAAAATGCATTTGACTTTCTGCTTGATAGTAAGGCCATAGAGATAATAGAGGAAAAAATATCGGATCTTGAATTTGATATGTCCAAGGAGAATCCTGATTACAGTAAATATGAATTTTTAGAAGCTTTAAAACAATTACGAGATAACCCGATTGAAGTTATTCAGAGATATCAGTTAAATTGTAGTGGGGCAACATCTTTTTATCAATTATTTATTGATGGTGAAAAAATAAAAATGTATGAGTGTAAAGATGGACGTTCAGGCCGTTTAGTCCACTGTTATAACAATAAGAAGGATATGGAGAAACATTTTACTAGTCTAGTTAATTTCTTAGATAATGCCATATTTGTGGGTCGTAAGTTTGAAAGAACAAAACCGGTTAACGATGCTGATGGTTGGGAAGATTTTGGATACATGTGTTCCGAGGGGGATATTGTTTTATATGCTATGCAAGATTTGTTTTTAACATATAATAATGTTTCATCGGAATATAAATTAATTAGTTATAAATATACTTTGGATGGTAAATATATATTTTTTGGGCCAATTTATTATGAGTTTAAAGATAAAAGAAAAATTTATTATGACATTGAAAATCAGGTAATTGGAAGAGGTAAAAGTCGTCGTTTATGAGTTATCTTTTGACTTTTATCTTTTTTTGTGATAAAATACTAGCACACAACAAATGAATGAACTTAATTTTTTTAAATTGACAAATTAGTATTTTTTTGAGATAATCTTATCGTAGAGGTGATATAAATGTATCAGGGAAAGATTGTCTTAACTATCCAAGATATACTTGAGAAAGAGTTTAAAATTGATACAAGGGGTTATCGCTTACAAGAAGTGGATAAATTCTTAGATACAATTATTAAAGATTATTACGAATATAATAATATTATAAAAGCTATAGATCGAGAGAGAAAAGAACTTGCTCGCGAGAATCAAGAATTAAAACTTGAGGTACGTAATTTAAAAGATAGCATTGAAGCTGCTAAACTCGGTGAAAAAGAAGTTACTAATGTTGATTTATTAAGAAGAATTTCCCAACTAGAAAAAATTATCATAGGAAAAGAACAATAATATATTTTGGTAAACGCTGCATATTTAATATGTAGAGGAAAGTCCACACTCGCACTATCTGTGATGATAGTAATGTTTGTGCTTAAGAAAACAATAACTTAAGATATAAATGGCTTTTTTTTAATCTAAAGCGTAAGTTATGATTAGAGAAAAATAAAGTGCCACAGAAACGAACTTATTTAGAAATGAATAAGATGAAACGAGGTAAACCCCACAAGCGAGAAACTCAAATTATGGTAGAGGAGCTTTTCAAGGAGAAGAAGAATCTGAGAAAGGATGAATTATTTCATAGATAAATGTTTGCCGCCTTTTATAGGTACAGAAAGTGGCTTATAAAATATATTTTTGTTTCCAAAAGAGAGGATATCATGAAAGATATAGGATTAAAATTAAAGGAGAAAAGGGAAGCAAATGGTGTCTCCACTGATGAGGCAGCCGAGGACCTGAAACTTAGACCAAGCCAGATAGTAAGTATTGAAGAGGGAAGGTTTGAAGATTTTCAAGACGTTTTCTACTTAAAATATTTTATCCGCAACTATGCTAAATATTTAGGTTTAGATGGTGAAAAATTAGTTGATGAATTTAATGAATTCTTATTTGACTATACATCTAAAATACCTATCTCAGATATAGAACTAGCAAAAAAAGCAAAAAAAGAAAAGAAGCAGTTTGTGTCTCCTTATACTAAAGAAGCTAAAAAGGGATTAAATATTCCTAATTATGTAATTTATATAATTGTAGCATTGGTTGCTATAGTCGTTGGTTATATCGTGATTAGTAACTATCAAAACAATCAGTTTTCAGATAGTAATATTACTTATGCTATTAGGAGGTAGTGATGAATAAAGCTAATAAAATAACAATGTCAAGAATTATTATGGCTGTAATAATAATGATTCTTCTGTTATTTCCTTTTTATGAAATGGGATATACTTTTCCAACTTATTTGGTTAAAGATAATATCTTAATTGATCTAAGGTATATAATTGCGGGAGTAATCTTTATTATTGCCTCAATTACCGATTTCTTTGATGGACGCGTAGCTAGAAAATATAATTTTGTAACTGACCTTGGTAAAGTAATTGATACAATATCAGATAAGGTTCTTACTAATTCATTATTGATAATTTTAGCATGTCAAGGGATGGTAGCACCTATAATCGCTGTTGTCATTGTTGTTAGGGATATTGTTACTGATTCATTAAAGATGATTATTGGTAATAAATCAAGTGCGGTTGGGGCTATCTATATAGCTAAAGTAAAAACAGCAACTTTGATGTTTGGACTAGTATTTACTTTATTTTACAATTTACCATTCGAGTTATATAATTTAAGAGTAGCAGAGTTCCTACTAGTAATTGCAGCTGTTTTATCTGTTATTTCGGGAGTTAAATACTATTTAATGGCTAAACCTTATTTTAAAGATAAATAATCATAAAATTTATGATTATTTATTTTACGTGAATATGCGAACATTTGTTCAATAAAGTGTTGACTTTCTCTTTTTTTTATTATACAATA
>CAYWKX010000009.1:24385-24742 GCA_964459185.1 uncultured Muribaculaceae bacterium
AATAATATTGTACTGTGAGGAAGGAGAAAAAATGAATAAAACAATTCAAAAAGATAAAAACCTTGAACAAGTTATGGCTGATATTGAAAAACAATTTGGTAAAGGTGCAATTATGAAGTTAGGAGAACAAGAAAATAGAGAAATAGATGTAACTTCTAGCGGATCTATATCTTTAGATATAGCTTTAGGGGTAGGTGGATATCCTAAAGGAAGGATTATTGAAATCTTTGGGCCAGAATCTTCAGGAAAAACAACATTCGCTTTACACGCTATTGCTGAAGTTCAAAAACAAGGTGGAAGGGCAGCTTTTATTGATGCTGAACATTCTTTAGATCCAATTTATGCTAGTAATTTAGG
>CAYWKX010000010.1:0-24462 GCA_964459185.1 uncultured Muribaculaceae bacterium
TTGTTGATCATGGCGCCCGGTTATGAGCCGGATGCTCTAACCAACTGAGCTAAAGGTCCATTGCCATTATATAATATCATATTCCAAAATATTTAGCAAGATTATTTTTATTATTTTACAATAAAAAAGTAACTACTTACTTGTAGTTACACTTACTTGTTTTCTGTCTTTACCTAAACGTCCATATTTTACATAACCAGATATCTTGGCATATAGGGTATCATCTTTACCTCGACCTACATTTTCTCCTGGATGTATTGTTGTTCCTCTTTGACGATAGATAATTGATCCACCAGATATATATTCCCCATCAGCAGCCTTTGCTCCCAATCTACGTCCAGCGGAATCTCTACCATTGCTAGTAGAGGATTGACCTTTTTTATGTGCAAATAATTGAATATTAAATTCTAAAAATTTCATCTTTATCCTCCTTAATTTATCTTAATATTTTTTGGATAATCATTCTCTATAGATGTTAGGCATCTTATCATATTATTAATTAATTTAGTTGTGACTAAACTATCTTTCTTTATATTAATAATAAGCTTATCTTTTTCTGTTTCTACTTCTAGTGCCTTACTATCAATTGCTAAGATACCATTTATGGTACAAAGAACTGTTGAACTTACTGCAGCACAAACAATATCTTTTCCATAATCATCATATAATGCATGTCCTAAGAGAGTAATTTTGGTTACTTTATTCTCTTTTTCTTCTATCCTTACCTTTATCATCTCTACCTACTTAATCTTTTTAATTTCAACTTTGGTATATGGTTGACGATGACCATGGGTTCTCCTACTTGCTTTTTTCTTTTGCTTGTATTTGAAAACAGTAATCTTCTTTTGTTTTCCATGTTTTACAACAACGCCTTCAACAGTAACACCCTCCAAATATGGATTTCCTGTTACTCCATCTGCCATAAGAACTTTGTCAAAAACAACTTTTTTTTCAGGTTCTATATCTAGTTTTTCAACATAGATAATATCTCCCTCTGTTACATAATATTGTTTGCCACCTGTTTCAATAATAGCTTTCATATTATACCTCCTTATACTATTTTAAGACTCGCTCACAAAGGTGGAATAAATCACTTTTAACCTTTTGGATGCGGTTGAGTAATCAACTCGAGGTCTTTAAAACATACTTGATTTTATCATAGTTTAGATTTAATGTCAAATATTTTCTTTAAATATTCTTTTTCAGTTACATATTTATCTTGACTCTTTATTAGATGACGACAATTTTTATACATTTTATTTTTATTTTTTATTATTTTTAACTTTTTGAAATTAAAATTATGTAAATATCTTTCTAGTAAGAAACGATAATATAAATAGTCACTATATTGATAATATTTAATTATATTATCAAACAATATAAATAAAATCAGGATATAGCTATAATTAGATAAATAATATTTTATACTAATAAATATAGTTATGATAGAAATAATAATTGTTAATTTAATTGATAGTTTATAATGAAAGTATTTATTTAAAATTAGGTTTAATATATTGGATCCATCAAGTGGATAAATAGGAAGTAAATTAAAGATAAGAATAGCATAATGATAAGATCTAAAAAGATTAAATATATATAATCTTATTAGATCTAATTTAAATAAAAAAAAGATAATTAAATAATAAATAATTTGTATTATAATCCCTGAGAAAGCTATTAACAACTCTTTATTAATATCAAGATTCAACAATCCTTCATACTTTACTAATCCTCCATAAGGATAAATAATAATTTTTTTTAATTTTAATTTATATTTAATTATCATTAATGTATGACCTAATTCATGAATTAAAATAATCGAAGTAAAGATTATTAAATTAGAGAAATAACCCGTTAAAACAAAACCTAGTGCTACTACTAAATATGTATAATGAAATTCTATCTTAGTTAAGATATGCTTCATAGTTTAAATATTTTCCATTTTGGGTATAAACTAAATATAGATAATCATTATCTGTTTCCCCCAATAGGGAGCCCTCTTCTATATAATCATATAAACTAACTGAGGTAGTAAGCATATTACCATACCAAATGTCTACTCCATCCATTCCTTGAATAATAACGACATCGCCATAATTTTCTTTTTCTCCAATATAAACTACTAAACCGCTTTCTAAAACTGGAACCAAGTAATTAGTTGTTACTTTTAACTTAACACCATCAAAATATTTTGACTCTTCAGTATATGTTAGTTTTTCACTAAAAACAGGTTCTGTATTAGTAACTAACTTATCTATTGGGATAATACCTCCAAGATATTTATTGTAAAATTTTTTAATTCCCGTAAAAGAAATATTTTTATTATAAATATTATCATAAATATATTCTTTATAATTAGCATTACTTTTTATAAGAATAGCCCCGATTAAGAAAATAATTAAAGTTATTAAAATTTTAATTCCGATTCTTCTTAATAATAAATGAACTTTATTTACATCTTTGTTACTTTTTAACTTATTCAAATACTTGTCTACATCTATATTTAACATATATTATCACCAATAAAGTATATGCCTAACTTAGAAATATATGAAAAAAAGATATAAATATCTTTTTAACTCTTTAAATAGTTTAAAGCTTCAGTAAATGTCCTTACTTTTATGATATCAATATCATATTTAAAATCCTTCTTCACTTGTAAAGCTTCTTCATAGTTACCCTCCGGTACAATAATTAAATCCATATTGTTTTTAACCGCTCCCATAACCTTATATTTAACTCCATCAATTTCCCCAATAATACCATTTATATCTATTGTCCCTGTTCCAGATATTCTTCTTCCTTTAATTATATCATCTTCACTAATGGAATTATAAATAGCTAAAGCCATCATTAATCCTCCAGAAGCTCCACTTTCACTAGATTTAAACATTATATCTATCTTAGGATCTAACTCATATTCATAGTTAGTAATAACTACTACTCCAATTACTTTTTGAGCAGCTTCATTTTTTATTTCTACTACTATTTCCTCTTCTTTATTATCTCTTAATACTTTAAATAATAGAGTATCTCCAATTTCTTTGCTACTAATTATTTTTTTAATATCAGAAATATCCTTTATATTAATATTATCTACTGATACTATTTTATCCCCAATTTTTAGGTTATTATCAGAAGTAGTCCCTACGATAATATTATCATAACCAGTAATATTAATATTCTTTGAAGCTTCTTGATAAGCTACAATTGTAGCAATATCGACTGAATTATCTAGCATAACTTTATTTCTTATTTGTATTTGCCTAGCATCTTCATCTGATAATTGCATATCTTTAATTGGTTCAATATCCCAATTTTTTAATAATTTAGCTAAAAATAATGATACTACTGTTCCTTCATATTCCGAAACATAAAGTAAATTAATTGAACCATCTGATTCATTACTATTATCATTTACTTCAATTCGATTAGTTATATTAATGATTCCTCCCGGAGTCATAACATAATATGGTAACTTGATATTAAATAATATAAGAAAACCAACTAAAACTAAAATATATATCCTCACATGATAAATTTCCTTGATTATCCTTTTCATATATCCTCCCTTAATATATCATTTAATAATATATATGTCTTATTCATATAATTAATCATGAAACAAAAATATTTTAACTATCTAATTATTATTGTTTGTCTATATTTACTTATAAATTTTTTTTTAAATAAAGAATTAGTTTTTTACACCATTACAATATCATTAAATATTTGGTTAAATAATCTTCTTCCTTCACTATTTCCTATTTTTATTTTGTCTGATATTTTAATAAATTATAATTTTATTAATTATATACCTAATCCAATTAAAAAATTTCTTTCAAAATTATTTAATATTAGTCCTAATGCTACCCTTATCTTCTTATTAAGTATTATCTCTGGTTTTCCCTCTAATGCTAGAAATACTAGAGAGTTATATAATAACAATCTAATTACTAGAGAAGAGGCCTCTCATATCTTATCTTTTACTCATTTTGCCAATCCTTTATTTATCTTAGGGGCAGTCTCTATATTCTTTTTAAAAAATAAAAAATTAGGCTTAATTATCTTTTTATCACACTATCTTAGTAATATTATTCTAGGTATTATCTTACGAAAAAAAAACTCTAATATCTGTTTAAATAGTAACATACATGTCTATAAAAGTCAAAGCTTTGGACACATCTTTACAGAATCAATAAAAAAAGCAATCGATACATTATTTGTTATTTTAGGAACCATTACATGTTTCTTAATCATTGCTACCATTATTACTAATAAATTACAACTAAATGGTTATTTATCAATGATAATTAAATCAATCTTAGAAATAACTATTGGTTTAAAAGAATTAAGTCTTCTTAATTTAAGTGATTTTTTAAAAGTTATTATATCCTCGATGATTATATCTTTTGGAGGTTTTTCTGTCCATATGCAAGTTATGTCCTTTATAGAAAATTCTAATATTTCTTATAAACCCTTTTTTATAGGGAGAATTTATCAAGTATTAATCTCTGGATTATTAAGTATAATATTTTATTATTCTTTGTAAAAAAAATACCCAAAGGTATTTTAATATTCATCAACTTTGATGTTTATTTTTTTAGCGCCATTTAACCAAGAACTTGCTTGAACAATAGTTCTAACAGCATTGATAGTTTTTCCTTCTCTACCAATTACTTTTCCCATATCATCACTTGAGATTAATACTTGAATAACCATTGTATCTTCATCTTCTGAATAAAATTCCTTTACTGATACTGATTCTGGATCTGTTACTAACTTTTTAATAATTGTTTCGGTAAGTACTACTAAATCCATTATTTACCCTGCTTTTGATTATGAAATTTTTCCATAATACCAACTTTACTAAATATATCCCTTACCGTATCAGTAGGTAACGCTCCATTACTAAGCCATTTTAATGCTTTTTCTTCATCAATTTTTACTTCATTAGGAATTATAAGTGGATTATAAGTTCCAATTAATTCAATAAATTTTCCATCTCTAGGACTTCTTGAATCTGCTACAATAACACGATAAAAAGGTGCCTTCTTTGCTCCCATTCTTTTTAATCTAATTCTAACTGCCATAATTTCCCTCGCTTTCTTGACGATTATAACATAGTTAAACTATATTGTCAACTTATTTTTGTTACACTATTTTATAAACTCTAATAAATCTTCTTTTGATATAAAACCTACTTGTCTTTTTACTTCTTTACCATTTTCAAATAAGATAATAGTGGGAATACTCATAACACCATAAGAAATAGCTAAATCATTAAACTGATCAACATCAACTTTTACAAAATTAACATCAGTTTCTTTACTAGCTTCCTCTAAAATAGGACCTAACATCTTACAAGGACCACACCAAGTAGCAAAAAAGTCTACTAATGTTTTCTTTTCTATTAACTTATTGAAATCTTCCTTATCTAAGTGAATTAAACTCATGTTTTCCCTCCTTAATATTTTTCTATGAAATCTTTATCTTCTACCTCTACTTTATTACCTTCGATTAATTTTTCTGCAGATTCAACGGTAATAACATCATATTTTAAAAGTATTTCCATTATATCCTCATTAGTCTCAGTATTAGACTTATCTTTCTGATTCTCAATTACTTCATATACTTCAGTATAAACATCAATTAAATGTCCCGAAGCTGATGATAAGATTGGAGTATTGCCTAAAATAACCTGGGGTGACTTAGCATCCTTTATAAAACTTATATTAAATACTGGTAATGATAATACCAATAAAATTATAAAGATATAAACATATGATTCAAATACCCCAATAATAAAACCTAATATTTTTGAAGGTATACTTAAAAATAAAGTCATTTTTACTAATTTCTCAAGTAACCCTGTTAATAACAATATAATCCTTAACAAAAAGACTAAGGCTGCTAAAACAATTAAAAAGGCAATAAATTCATACAATAGAACATTAATCGCTCCGATCCCTTTTATTATGCCACCAAATCTAAAGAAAGGTAAATTTTCATAAAGTAATACGGAGACGTAGTTTTTTAAGATAAAAGCTAGAACAATTACTAAAAACATTCCTAAAAAACTAGCCAACTTAGTAATGAACCCTTTTTTAAATCCAATCAAACCTCCTAAAATCAAAAATAAAATAATGGCTATATCAATAATATTCATTAAATCAACTCCTATTTTAATTATATTATAAATTTTAATAAAAATAAAGAAAAATATGATAAAATAATATAGAGGTGTAAATTATGAAACAAAAAGTTATAACCAAAGTATTAAAAGTAAGTGACAATACGAAAGAAAAAATGATAAAATACTTTAAAGATAAGGCTAGGCCTAAAACTCCAGATTATGCTATTTTTCAAGCCGATGAAGCTGATACAGTCGTAACCCTATATAATTCTAATAAAGTCGTTTTTCAAGGTATAAGCGCTGATGTTGATGCTAATATGTGGAGCGAGATGGAAAAGCATCTAAATGGCAAAGATGGTTTAATAGAAAGAAAAGAGAAAAAAGAAGATAAAGAGAAAACCCTACCTATAAGAATTAATTCAATTGGATCTGATGAAGTTGGTACGGGGGACTACTTTGGTCCAATCGTAGTAACTGCTTCTTATGTAAAAAAAGAAGATGTTGATTTCTTAATAGAACTTGGGGTTAAGGATTCAAAAAAAACAAGTGATGAGGAAATTATTAAAATAGTTCCTAAGTTAATAAAAAGAATTCCTTACCATACTTATATTTTAAATAATATTGACTATAATAAATATTATGATAAAACTATGAACTTAAATAAAATAAAAGCTATTTTACATAATAAAGTTCTTTATGAAATTACTAAAGATAATAAATATTCTTATGAATATATTGTTGTAGATCAATTTGAATATCCAAAGGCATATTATTCCCATATTTCAGATAGTCCTAAACAGGTAAAAAATATCTTTTTCTTAACAAAAGCAGAAAATAAATGCTTATCAGTAGCCTGTTCCTCTTTAATTAGTAGATATATCTTCCTAAGCGAACTAAACAAAATAGGTAAAGAATTAAATGTTGAATTACCTAAAGGTGCTTCCCACTCCGTAGATGAATTTGGAAAAGAGATCGTTAAAAAATATGGAAAAGAAAAATTAGAAACAATTGCTAAATTAAATTTTATTAATACTGGGAGGATACTAAATGATTAGTATCCTTTTATTCTTCAATTATTCTATTTAAAATTCTAAAAACAGATACAACAGATTTTCTAACATATTTATTTATGGTATTAGATATTTTCATCGTGGTCTTTGTTAAATTATTACTATAATCTTTATAATCTTCCACTATATAGTCATTTATATCAATATCTTTGCCAGTTTTTACATCTTCTTCAAATTGTTTAATTGATTCTTCAGTTAAAGTAGTCTTTTCTTTTAATTTATATTCATAATAACCTGATTCTTCAACAACATAGGAGATTATAAAAATAAATAGAATTCCTAAAAATAAATACTTAATTATTTTATTTTTTTTCATTATTGTCACCTATATATAAATATAAAACATTAGCTATTGCCTCTAGAGTATTAAATACCTCATCAATATTATTCTCCAAAGCCCCAACCTCGATTAATACAACATTAGCACTTATATCTTGATTGTATACTCCATCAACATCCATACCCTCTTTTTTTAAAATACCTCTTGATAAATTAGGGTAATGTTTATTAAATAAATTATTAAGGTTTGTGGCTAACGATAGGTTCTTTTCATAATTAGAATTTTCTAAACCAATAACAAATAATATTTTAGCATAACTCTTCCCATTTAAATTAATTGTACTTAAATTCCTAGAAACAGAATCTCTATGAATATCAATATAAAAGGTAAGCGATGAATACTTATTTTTTTTATCTAGCAATAGTATTCTTGAAGCTTTATAGGAACTATTATAATCCCAACCATTTATTGATAAAAACTCTGTTAAATTAGTATCTTCGACAATTGTTGCTAAACCTAATTTATTTAATTTTTCTTTTAATAAATAAGAAGCCATCAATACATTCGGGGTTATTCCATATATTTCTAAATTGGTATTATCATAGTTTTCTAATTGATGAGTATTATATAGATAAATAATAGGATTATTAATATCAACATGATTAGGATCAGAAATATATGAACTTATCTTTTTTAATTCTTCTAAATTAGAATAATCATCATTGTGTTCAATAACTATTTCATTACTTGACTCTTTACTCCCCAAAATACTTGTATTAAGTAAACTACTAGGATTGGTTAAATCTATCTTTAAAAAATAATTAATCGTAGAATTCACCATTTTAATAAGTTTATGTTCATATAAAATATTTGAGTTACCTTCTGATAATAATAGATTAATAAATTCTTCATTGTTAATAGATTTATTATTTTTCATTGAGTAATAAAAAGTATATGAAAAAATCATATATATAAGAAAAATATATACAAAATATTTTATTTTTAATCCCTTTCTTTTTTTAGGGACCCTTAATTTCATTATGTTTTTTTTCATCTATTTCACCTAAGATAATAATATATCTCTTCTTAAAAAAAATATGTCGAACCAATAAAAAAAATACCTAATTAGGTATTTCTTCATCTACTTGCTTATCTACAGAATCTTTATTAGACTCTAACAAAGATAAGATCTTGCTTTGATTTTTAATTACCGTTTCTAGTTGATGATGTAACATTTCAGAAATTAATTCGTTTTTAAGGTTAATTCGATAATCATTTTGACTTCTTAATCTATCCTTAACTGCTTGTCTATTTTGACTCATCATGATTACTGGGGCTTGTAAAGCCGCTATACAAGATAATAACAAATTGAGTAAAATAAATGGGAAAGGATCGACTGCTTTTAGTAATATAATAGTATTAAGACCAATCCAAAATAGTAAAAATAAAATAAATACAATAATAAAAGACCAGCTACCAGCGACAGCACTTATTTTATCTGCAGCTCTCTCCCCAAAGGTAAGATCTTCATCCTCTTTTTTATCAACATCAATTGATAAAGGACTATCAACAAGTAATTCCAATAATTCTGTTTCGTCTTTCTCTTCAAAATTTTGTTTTAATAATTTCCTAACAATATCTTTCTTTACTTTTTCCATTGCCATATTTTCACTTCCCTACTTTCTAATTATATCATAAAAATACTATTTTTTAACTTTTCTCTTTATTAAATTATAAACTCTCTTAAATAAATTTCTTGTATCTTGATTAAATAAGCATAATAAACCGGAGGAAACAATAAAATTCATAACAAAGATTAAGATTAAATTGATTAAACAAATAAGAAATCCAGAATCTTTAGAGAGTATTAATAATTCTACATCCTTAAATAAAATGCTAACCCCGATAAAGATAATTAATATAAAGAAATATTTGTTTAATAAAGCTAAATGCTTATCTTTAAATAAAATTCTCTTAGTAACTAAATTAGACTTTAAAATAATATTAACTAATAAAGATACTGCTGTTCCAAATAAAATACCATCAATTCCATAAAACACAATTAAACTAACCGATAACACAATATTAATCAGTGAACAAATAAAAATATGTCTCTTATTTTCTTTAAATAATCCATTAGCATTAATTAAAGCTAACAAAGGATAGTATATTATATTTAGAAATAATGTTGAAGTAAAAAGAACTACCGTTAAATAACTTAATAAATAACTTGATTCCCCAATCCAAACAAAGACAAAACTTCTAATACCTAACATAAAAGTTAAGGAAATAGAGAATGCTAAAATTATAAATAACATAAAGAATTCTCTAAACATAGAATATACCTTATCATCTTCTTTTTTAGCAAAAACATTACCAAAAGAATATACTGCTGATAACTCTACCCTAGAGGATATCTCATTTAAATACCTTAATATAAAGTTATAAGTTGTATAAATACTAACCATCACTGGTCCAAGGAAAAACATTAATAAAACGGCATCAGTATTATTTAAAACTAAATACCCCACTTGAACCCAGGCTAAATCCTTAACCATTTTTACCATTGAAGTATCTTTCTTAGCTATTTCATGTAACCAAGAATATTTTCTCTTAACAACATATCTAATTATTATTTCCTCTACTATTTTAGCTATTAATATAGTTATAGCAATTGCTTCTAAAGATTGGAATTTAATTACTACTAACACAATACTAATATCACATAATAATTTAACAGAGTTAAAAATAAGTGAATAAACATATTTTTCTTGTGCAGCTGATAAAATTGCCCCATAAGTTTGCATTTTACCAAAATAGGATATTAAATAAGAGCATGATATAATTACAAAACAAAATAAAGCTGTATTTTTATATCCATCTTCAAATCCATAAAATAAATATAAACCTAAACTAACTAACAGAATAATTCCTAAAATTATAAAACCAATAATTCTAAATATCTTCCTTGTTCCTGAATAAACAGCATTAATATCATCTTTATCGTTTTTTGCAAATGGTTTATATAACCTATAAATGACGGCATCACTAAAACCCGCTTGAGCTAGGAAAACATAGGCAATTATTTGAGTAATAAACTGGTAATAACCATTACCTACATCCCCAATATATTTAATTAAAACATTTACTTTAATTAATCCGATTATACCTATAAAAATATAAGGTAAAATATCACTAATCATATTTAGGGCTATTTTTTTGGTTCTCATAATTCACTCCAATACTTTTTATTGTTTTTTTTCTTTATATATAATTAATGCTGAAAAGCAATATATTTGTTCTTCAGAAAAAACCCCAACTGCCGAAGAAAATTTTATATCAATAATTTCCTTCTCTTTAATAAATTCATTAATAGAATGTTCCAAATCACTTTCGTGAGCTTCATCAAATACCTTTACCTTCATATTATCACCAATAAAAGTATATATTTAAGTATTTAGTTATTCTGTCGTTTTATAATAAATATTTTTAATTTTTCCTGAAGCAGTAGTATATTCAATCCATATTCTTAATTCTAAATCAATTTCATCTATTTCCTTAGTCGTCTCGATATATCCTACTAATTGTAAGCCTTTTACTTCTTCATTATCTTTAATTAAATCCTCTTTTTCTTCAAATATTCCAACTGAAGGGAAAATATCTTCTGTAAAACTATCATGAATTAATAAAGCTCTAACATTATACATATCCTCTTTTACATTATCAATAATTGCCCGATATGATATCTCTTCCTCATTTACTCTATCAATTGATATCGTTATATCACAAGGAAGATCTTCATCTTTTGTAAAAGATTCCTGTTCTTTTAAATTACTTTTATAAGCTAAATATTTATTTTTTTCATCTTCAATTTCATTATCACAACCACAAAGTAATAAAACAATTGTTATCCCCATCAAAATTTTCTTCATATTTACCTCTCTAACATTTCTTCTATTCTAAGTAATCTATTATATTTACTTATTCTCTCTCCTCTACATAAAGATCCTGTCTTAATAAAATCTGTTCTTAAACCAACCGAAAAATCACTAATATAATTATCTTCTGTTTCCCCACTTCGATGAGACATAACCAACTTATAATTACTATTCTTAGCTAAATTAATTGTTTCAATAGTTTCTGTTACTGTTCCAATTTGATTTAATTTAATTAAAATACTATTAGCTAAATTATCATTAATTCCCCTTTGTAATAGTTTTTTATTGGTAACGAATAAATCATCTCCAACGATCATAATTCTATTTCCTAAAACTCTAGTTATTTCCTTAAATCCCTCATAATCTTCTTCTGCCATTGGATCTTCAAGTGAAATAATTGGATATTTATTTACTAAATCTTGATAAAAATCAACCATTTCCTGACTAGTAAGTTCTTTTTTATCAAGATAATATTTTCCATCTTTATAGAATGATGAAGCTGCAGCATCAATAGCTAAATATACATCACTTCCTAGAATATAATTAGCCTTTGTAATAGCTTCTTCAATTAAATCTAAAGCTTCAGTTGTTTTACTAATCTTCGGAGCAAAACCTCCTTCATCTCCAACCCCTGCCGCTAAAGATTTTTCTTGTAATATTTTCTTTAAGGTATGAAATATTTCTGTTCCCATTCTTAAATTATCAGAATAACTATCTAACATAGGAACAATCATAAATTCTTGAATATCTAAATCATTTTCAGCATGTAAGCCTCCATTTAAAATATTCATCATACATTTAGGTAACTTATAATCTTTTCCTAAATATTCGTATAATTCTTTTTTTTCATATAATGCCGCTACTTTAAAATTAGCTAGACTAACACCTAAGATAGCATTAGCTCCTAAATTAGATTTATTATCAGTTCCATCCAAATTAATTAAAGTTTCATCAATTAATCTCTGATTTAGTGAGTCCATTCCAATTAATTTATCTTTAATGATAGTATTTATATTATTAATGGCTTTTAAAACACCTTTACCTAAATATCTATCCTTATCCTTATCTCTTAACTCTAAAGCCTCTCTTATTCCTGTTGATGCTCCTGAAGGAACAGATGCAGTAGCTTTCAGCCCAGAGTTTAAAATTATATCTACTTCTACCGTCGGATTACCTCTTGAATCTAATATTTCTCTTCCAACTATATCCTTTATTCTATTCATTTCTACCTCCACCTTAATTATACAATTATTTTTATAAAAAAAAAAGAAGAAATAACAAAATTAACAGTTTTTCATTATTTTCTCTGTTAGATAACGATTATTGTATAATTCTATTTTTTTCTTTAAGACTTTAAAATTATATTCCTTATTTTTTCTTACTTCTCCATCAAGATTACATAAAATATCATGATTAGCCTTTATATATATGCCTTCACTTTGATATTTAGAAACATGTTTGGATTGTTCGTGTTTAGCCTTTTTTAAGTTTAAGATTAACCCCGGTATTTCAAGTTTAAATAATTTATCTACCAAATAAATATCAAATAGACCATCGTCTACTTTAGCTAGCGGCGCGATCGGATAACCATTTCCATAATACCTACCATTACATACTGTTACAATTGTAAAATTATTTTTTATTTCTTCTTCATTAATTTTTATTTTGAGATATTCAGTTTGATAACTAAAGAATCCTATTACAATACTAGCATTATATATCTGACCATTAGGTACTTTTTTTTCTTTTAACATATTAGCAATATTAGCCATCTCTGCATCTAAACCCACTGAAGCAACATTAATAAAATATTCATTATTTACCATTCCAACATCAAGTAAGTAATTAGGTTCATAAATATTTTTAATTGTTCTATAGAAATCATTACCACTTCCCGCGGGAATTATTCCTAATTTATTTGACGAATCTACTATTCCATTAACTACCTCATTTAAAGTACCATCCCCTCCGACAGCATAAATAATATCTTCATTCTTACTTAAAGCCTTAGTAATTTCTGTCCCATCATGGGCGCATCTGGTATATATAATTTCATAATCAATATTTTCTTCTTCACATACTTTTTTTATTGCAAATGCTACTTGGTTAGCTTTACCACTACCAGAGGTTGGATTAACTATAAATATATGTTTCATTCTTGTCTCCTTTTTAATAATAAAATAATACTATATATCTAAAAAAAAAGCAAGGACATTAATAAAATAACAATTTAGTTAAATTGTTATTTATTTTTCTTTATATCTCCAAAACGTCTATCTCTTTTGTTATACTCTATAATAGCTTTATCAAATTCTTCTTCATTAAAATCAGGAAAATATGTTTTAGGGAAATAAAATTCAGCATAAGAATTTTGCCATAACATAAAATTACTAAGTCTTAACTCACCACTTGTTCTAATCATTAAATCTACATCTGGTAACTCATTATATAAGTACTTTGCAAATAATTCTTCATTTATGTTATTTGTTTTTATCTTAGACTCAACTATTTTTTTAGTCGCATCAATAATTTCGCTTCTTCCTCCATAGTTAAGGCAAATATTAAAGACCCCTTTGTTATTATTCTTTGTTTTATTACTTATGTCTTCCATAACCTCTAAAACTTCTTTTTTTAGGGGTTCTTTTCGACCAGAAAAAATAACTTTAATTTGATCTTTCTTAAATCTTTTACTATCTTTTTTAAAACCTTTAACAAATAAATTCATAATATGATTTACTTCTTCTTCATCTCTTTTAAAGTTTTCAGTGGAGAAAACATATACACTTAAATATTTAATCCCTTTAGCGAAAATATAACTACTTAATTTAACAAGATTCTTATATCCCGCATCGTGCCCTTTTCTTCTTTTTAAGCCTTTTTCATTAGCCCATCTACCATTACCATCCACAATAATTGCCACATGATAAGGTAATTTTAAATTAGAATAATCCATTAGTATATTATTTTATCCTTTCTTTGATACTCATTAAATAATTGTAAACAGGCTCCCCTATCTATTTGCTCAATATTTAATATTCCTACATTATTACCTTTTAAATATTCATAGATAAAATCATCTCGAAAGCCTATTCTTTCTGCATCTTCTAAGGAAGTACCATAGTAAACTTTCTTAATATTAGACCAAATTATTGCCCCCAAACACATAGGACAAGGATAGCTAGTCGTGTATAAAGTACAGCCTGATAAATCATAAGTACCTAATTTTTTAGAGGCTTCTCTAATTGCATTAATTTCTCCATGAGCAGTAGGATCATTATCCTTTAAAACAGTATTAGAGGTAATCGCTAAAACATTATTATCTTTATCTAAAATAACACAGCCAAATGGCCCACCCATATTCTGATTCATTGTTTCTTTAGCTTTATTTATTGCTAATTCCATCATCTTAACCACTCCTTAATCATAAAGTTCTGTAATCATATTATTATACTTTAATATATCATTATTTAAATTATTAATATTAGTTTTTTTATTATCTATCTCATGGCTAAGACTACTTATTTCTGATATTATATTATTATTTATTTCTATTTTATCATTTAAATTATTTATTAATTCTACTTGATAACATAATTTATCATATTCCTTATTTAAATTTATTAAAGTATCAAATTTATTTCTACTAGTTAAAAATAAATAAATGCATGTAGTAAACAATAACATTAATATAAAAGATGCTATCCAAATCCTTAAATTATTTTTCTTCATATTAGTAATAAAGTGCTCTCTTCCCATAACTACTATACCTACTTTCAAAAATATTTTTATTATAGTATTTAATTGTTCCCGTTAATGGATCAGCTACAGCAATTTGACTAGTTGTATAACCAACTACTACTAAAGCATGTTCATTAGCTATCCAATTAATTGTTTCTCCTGAAGGTTTATAAATCCACGAATTAGAAATATATGGTAAAGCCATATACATAGAAGCCCATACTAAAACTGGCCTATCTTGTTTAATCAATTCAATAATATTTGCGATTGACATGCCATTTCCGTTTATTATCCCTGATTTATATTTGTTAGCTACCTCCATAATAGCCACTTCATAAGTACCATAACTTCCACTATGGGTAGGATTACCAACAAACTCTAAATAAGGATTCCCGCCATACTTAATACCATTCTCATAATATGGTAAAGGTCCTTTAACCAAGTCATTGACTATATTCGCAGTCGAAACATTAATATTATGGTAGTTTAACAAAATAGTTAAAGCCACACTTTCACATCCAGTTGGGTAATTTGGATATTGATTAATCGGATTCACATTAGGAATAAGATAACTATTATTTTTTAAATAGTTTGCATATAAAACTTCATATTGTTCTTTTAACGAATTATTTTTAGATAATAACTCACTTTCTTCTTGATTTAACTCTTCAAGAAAATCCTTGTATTCTTGATAATCTTCTTCAATACTTAATAAAATATTATCTTTTTCAATAGAGCTAATTTCTATATTTAATAAATCTGCAATATTAGCAATACCTTCGTCATATTCGCTTTCCAATGACGATATGTATTCTTCGGTTACATTATTATCTTTCTTTAAACCATTAATCTTATTTGCTACAACTTTAACTTTATTATCATAGTTGTCAATAAAGATAATGAGGTATCCAATTAAGAAAACAAAAGAAATAATAAAAACAATTTCCACAATAAAAAGTTTCTTCCTCATTTTACCATTCTACTCCAACATTTCTTATAATTAATCTATTATCTTCTAAAACATTTAAAATATATTGATAATAAAAATTATTATTTTTATAATAAACATTAGCAATAATTTCATTATTACTATTATTAACAATATCCATTCTATCAAATTCTAAATTAAAATCATTTTCCCTTACCATTAGTAAAGATATTAAATTATTATCTACATCTAAATTATTGTTAATAATATAAAAATCCCTTTTACCAAAAATACTATTAGAAATATCATAAATATAATCTAGATCAATATATTTATCACAAGTTTTTATATTATTATAAATATCCCTATATTCAAAGTTCTTATAATTATACTTAATATTATTTTTATAATAATCTTCATTATCTATAATATAATTAATAGCAAAGTTAACTAAAAAATCATAATTCTCATTAAGAAAATTAGAATAATTATAAGTAGCATTAAATATTATATATTTATCAAATCTACTAATCATATTAACAATTGTCTTATTTAAATTTTCCTCATCATAATAATATATTAATAAATTATCATTGGAGTCTGTTCCTCCAATATTATTAGTTGTTTCAGTATTATTAGTCGCTAAAGAAAAACTCAAGGTAACTATAAAAGTTCCTATAACAATAAATATAATCATAAATGTGTATAATTTTTCTTTCATACAAACTCCTTATTATATATAATTATATCATTGTAAAAAAAATAAGTAAAGAAAAAGCACTAAAAATTGCTTATATCTTTAAGATAATTATAAAATATTAGGGCAGTATTTCTAGGTAATATTTTCGATAATTCTTCCAAGGAAGCTGCTTTCATTTTAGATACTGATTTATACTTACTTAACAATTTATTTTTTCTTGTTTCTCCAATTCCTTCAATATTATCTAAAATGCTACTTAAGGCACCCTTACTACGTATCTGTTTATGATAATTTATTGTATAATTATGAACCTCATCTTGCATCCTAGTAAGTAGTAAAAATAAATTACTTGATTTAGAAATATTGTATTCAGTAACTGGATTACCACCGATTAAAGAATTAGTATGATGTTTATCATCTTTTTTTAAACCCACAACCGGTATATTTAAATTAAGTTCTGTTAATACTTCTCTAGCAATATTTAATTGTCCTAATCCTCCATCTATTATAATTAAGTCTGGTTTTTCTAATTTATCCTTTAAAACCCTAAAATATCTTCGATATATTACTTCTCTAAGCGTATTATAATCATCATTTTTATTATTAGTTATTTTAAATTTTCGATATTCATTTTTAGCGGGTTTCCCATTTATAAAGACAACCATTCCTGAAACATTAAAACTACCAAAAATATTTGAATTATCAAATATTTCAATTCTTGATATTCTATCTATATTTAATAATTTTTCTAATTCCTTTAATGAATCATTAGTTCTTTCATCATCTTTTTTTAATATCGTAATTTGTTCATTAAAATGATTATGAGCATTTTCATTAGCTAAATCCATTATCTTTTTCTTTGTCCCTTTAATTGGACTATAGAACTTTAAATCATAAATATCACTAAATACTTTTTCATCTATTATATTAGGAATAAATACCTCTTGAGGTAAACTTTTACCTTTATCATAAAAATTACTAACATATGAGGTTATTTCTTCTTCTAAAGTATCAATCATAGGAAAAATATTATTTTTTTTATCTAATAATTTGCCTCCCCTGATAAATAAAATAGTCATAGCTAAATAATTATTATCTGTATAATAACCAAAAACATCCCTATTTAAGTTATCTTCTAATTCTACTTTTTGTTTCTCTAAAGTAATATTAATATCTTCTAAAATAGATTTATATTCCAATGCTTTTTCATATTGTAACTTATTAGAATATTCCTCCATCCTTTTCTTTAGTTTATTATTAATAATATCATAATTACCATTTAAGAAAGAAGTTATTTCTTTTCTCATATTCTTTATAATATCCTCATCTATTTTATTATGGCAATATCCCAAGCATTCTCCTAAATGATAATAAAGACATTCTTTTTTAGCATATGTTTTACATTTTCTTAATGGATATAATCTATTTATTATTTCGACAGTTTTTCTAGCTGAAGAAACATTAGGATATGGTCCAAATAAGAATTTATTTCTTTTTAAATTAGGATGTCTTACTACTAGTAATCTTGGTATTTTATCATTAGTTAGTTCAATATAGGGATATGATTTATCATCTTTATATAAAACATTATATTTGGGATTATGTTTTTTAATTAAATTTAATTCTAATAGTAAACTTTCTGTTTCTGAACTAGTTATAATATACTCAAAATCAGATATTTCCCTTACCAACATATCCGTTTTACCTGTATGACTAGACCTAAAATAAGAGGTCAATCGATTCTTTAAATTTTTAGATTTTCCCACATAGATAATAATACCATCTTTATTCCTCATCAAATAACAACCTGGTTTATGGGGAACTAAACTTAATTTTTCCTTAAACATAAGTATCAACTCACCTTTATTATACCATTTATTTAATAAAAACTAGAATATAAATTCTAGTATAAATTATTATATCTTCTCATTTATATAGTCTTCTATCATTTTAGAAGACTTTTTTAATATATTATTTAATTTTTGCATCTTACTTAAATATTCCTTATATAAAGAAATATTATTAAGTTTATCCACTTTTTCTTTTGTTAACTTGTCTATTTCATGATACTTAGAATCATTATTATGTTCTAATTTAGTTGCCTTTTGTTGTAAACTTTTTATTTCCATGACTAACTCATTTATTTCTTTAGATTTCTCAATTTTGTCTTTTACCTTTAGATAGTCATTATATTCTTTTGATTCTTCAATTACCTTAAATAATTCTCCAATACTATTATCAATCATTAATCTCACCATCCAAACTCCAAGTTTTAGCCTTAGTTATTTTTACTCTTTTTATTTTACCTATATCACTAATATTTCCCTTTAAATTAACTAATTTCATCGTATCAGTATAACCCATTAAAGTATCGTCTTTATCTGATGGGCCTTCAACTAAAACCAAGACTTCTTTTTCCAAATACTTCTGATTATTTTCAAGAGCATATTTATTAACTAAGGTATTTAATTTAGCTAGTCTGTCTTTCTTAATTTCTTCACTAACATTATCTTCCATTTTAAAGGCAGGAGTACCTTCTCTTTTAGAAAAAACAAATGTATAAGCCAAATCAAATTTTAGTTCATTATAAACATCTAAAGTGTCTTGGAAATCTTCTTCAGTTTCCCCGGGAAAACCTACAATAATATCAGTCGTTATACTAACATTAGGAATTCTATTTTTAATTTTATTAAATAGTTTTATATAGTCTTCTTTTGTATATCTTCTTCCCATTAATTTTAAAATTCGATTACTACCTGATTGTATAGGTAAATGAATATACGGCATGATATTTTCATAGTTAGAAATAATATTGATCATTTCATCAGAAAAATCCCAAGGATGAGAAGTAACAAATCTAATTCTCTTGATCTTTTTTTTAGCTATAGTTTCAAGTAAATTAGCAAAATTATAATCAAAATTTAGATCTTTTCCATAAGCATTTACATTTTGACCTAATAGAGTTACTTCTTGATAACCATCTTTTATTAAGTCTTCAATCTCCTTTAATATATCTTCTTTTAATCTACTTCTTTGTTTCCCCCTAGTGTAAGGGACAATACAATAAGTACAGAATTTATCACAACCATACATAATATTAACCCAAGCTTTATATTTATTATCCCTTTTGTAATATAAGTTTTCAATAATATCTCCCATTACTGAATAAACTTCTAGTTCTTGTTCTTTACTTTTAATAGTATTACTTAAATAGATAGGAAATTTATGAATATTATGAGTCCCTAAAATAATATCTATCCATTTATACTTATCCTTTAATAAATTAGCTATAGATTCTTCTTGAGCCATACAACCACAGAAAACTGTTATAATATCTTTTTTTTCTTTTAGATGTTTTATTCTACCTAACATCCCTATTACTTTATTATGGGCATTTTCTCTAATTGCACAACTATTTATGATGATAATATCTGCTTCATTCATTACATCTGTTTTAGTATATTTTATTTCTTCCAAGTAGAAAGAAAGAAGTTCACTATCATGAACATTCATCTGACATCCATAAGTTAAGATTAAATATTTTTTCCCTTGTCCAAGATTAATTATATTATTAGGAATAATATTCTCATCTCTAATGACATTTACATAAATATTACTTCTTTTTTTAGCTTCTTGTATATTAGGCAAATGCATATTATCACTTCTTTCTAACCAATTTTTTATATTCTTTACTGTTATAAAATGATTGAAAATTTCTATTTTCATTATTTCGATCATTAACATAATCACATATTTTAGTTACTAAGCCTTCCCATCTATAAACATCTTTATCCTCAAGTTGTTGCTTTAATAATAAATCATATTCTAAATACTGACCTGCCGCATCAACATATCTCCTGCCAGGCGAAGTAGAATGAGAATATACTGGTAATTCTAAACCTTTATGAGGTAATGGTACACTTGAATAAAAAGCATTTAAATATAGTTTTTTTATCATCTCAGCATTCTTCTTATTAGTTAATAAAGCTGGATTATTATCAATAAAATCTATCATTTCATCAGTATTAATAAATGGTGAATGACTACGATAAAAATATGGTAAACTCTTTTTACGCATAAAATTTGCAATTAAATAATTAACTAATATCATACTTTCTTGAGTTATATTATGTGCGATAGATTTTTCAACAAAAACACTATTAAATGATTCCTTAGTAACGACATTTTCTATCCGACGATAATTTTCTTTACGATTATTAATATTTTTTAACTTCATAGCAATTAAACCTAATTTCTCAATCATTATATCTAATTCTAAACCCATTGATCCATTATATATTCTATCAACCTCATCATAAGTTAATCTATTCTTTACCTTAATAATTCCAGGTTTAATCCTAAAGGTATCTTCTAAAATATTATAATTGGAATCAATATCAATAATATAAGATAGAACATTTCTTTGAACTCCCAAAACTAAAGAACAATGATTATTAATAATCTTATTAGGATACAATGATACTGACTTATCACATAAATACAAGGTTTCTACTCGTCGATTAGCTTCTAAATCTATTAGTGACCGAAAAGGTACGATCGAAGGAATATCCAATATATGAATATATAGGGTATATCCTCCATCTTTATTTTTCCTTAAATATAAAGCGTCATCAAAGCATTCAGTATTATCATCATCAATCGTAATAGGATTTTGATAAAGATAATTAATCCTATTTTTAGAATTAGGTATTAAGCTTAATGCTTCTTTTTCAACATCATGATTAAAATTAAAGTGAATATTATATTTTTCTTTTATTTGCTCAATATCAGCCTGATAGTAATTATCTAATTTAGCAATTACTTCTCTTATATGTTTTTTATTAATATATTGAGAATTATTTAATAATTTATAATATTTATTTTTATTATTTAATAATACGCAATAATTATCTAAAGTAAGAAATTTATCTATTATTTTTTTATAATATTCTATTTCTTCACAATTATTTTTATCAATTAAAAGATAATGATTAATAATGCTAGTAAAAATATTATTATTAGCAAATTCAAGTTTTAATATATCTGGGTCATCTCTTAAATATTCATCAATTTTTAATTCATCTTTTTCTACAAAGACTAATTTTTCAATATGTTTATATTTATTCCTATAATCATTACTTAATTCTTTCCTTTTAAGGCTTAAGATTGGTATTAAACAAGAAATTCTAAATTTAATATCATAAAATCTTCTGTCTTCTTTGATTACTTTTATTGAAGTTAATTTTGTATTAATATCTATAACCTTATTTAAAATATAATCTATGTCTGAAAGATTTTCATCATTACAAATAATTTTTGATAAATTATCGATAATTACTTTTGCATCCTCAAATTCATTCCTTTTTATTTTTTCATATAATATTATAAATATTTCTTTAATAATAATATCAAATTTACCCTCCAATAAAATATATAAATCGTTTAAATTTTTTGCTAATATTAGTTCTTTGATCATCATTACTCCCTATTCTATTTCATCAACCTTTAAAACAGACAAGAAAGCCTCACTTGGTATTTCAACATGGCCTATCTGTTTCATCTTCTTTTTACCTTCTTTTTGCTTTTCTAAAAGTTTTCTTTTCCTTGTAATATCTCCCCCATAGCATTTAGATAAGACATTTTTTCTTAACGCTGAGATATCGCTTCTTGCTATTACTTTACTCCCAATTACAGCTTGAATTGGTACCTCAAACATCTGCCTTGGAATAATTTTCTTTAAATTATCGACGACGACTCGCCCTCGCCCATAAGCAAAATCTCTATGAACAATAATGCTTAAAGCATCTACTATTTCACCATTTAATAAGATATCCATCTTTACTAAATCACTTGCTTTATTACCAATTAATTCATAATCAAAAGAGGCATAACCTTTAGTTGTAGATTTTAATTTATCAAAAAAATCATACACTATCTCTGATAAAGGTATTTCATAGTGGATATTGACCCTTTCTTTATCAATATATTCCGTTGAAATATAGGTTCCCCGTTTATCTTGACACAATTTCATGATACTACCTATATATTCACTAGGGACAAAAATACTAGTTGTAATATAAGGTTCTTTAATTGTCTTTATTTTTACTCGTTCAGGGAATTTCGAAGGATTATCAATATAAATAATTGAGTTATCTGTTTGTTCTATTTCATATATAACCGATGGTGAAGTAGCAATTATTTCAACATTGAATTCTCTATCAATCCTTTCTACAATTATTTCCATATGGAGTAAACCTAAGAATCCTGTCCTAAAACCGAAACCCAAACTACTAGAAGTTTCGGGTTCAAAAATTAATGAAGCATCATTTAGTTTTAATTTTTCTAATGCTTCCCTTAAATTAGGATACCTTTTTGAATCAATCGGATATAGTCCACAAAAAACCATTGGTTTTAATTTCTTATAACCTTGTAATGGCTTTGTACATGGATCATGTTCTAGTGTTATCGTATCTCCTACCATGACATCTCCAATGCTCTTAATACTCGCACAAACAAATCCTATTTCCCCTGTAGATAATTTATCTACTTTAAATTCCTCTGGAGTATGATAACCCAATTCTACTACTTCATAAGTATTATTAGAATTAAATAATTTTATTTCATCTTTTAATTTAATTTCCCCAGACATTACTCTAATTAAGATTACTACTCCTCGATATGAATCAAAATAACTATCAAAAATTAAACATTTTAATTTATCTTCTTCATTTTCCTTTGGAGGAGGTACTCTTTTAACAATAGCTTCAAGTAATTCTTCTATACCTTCTCCTGTTTTAGCGGATGTTAAAATTATCTCTTCTTCTTTAAAACCAAATGTTTCTAATAATTCTTTTTTACATCTTTCTATATCAGCATTAGGTAAATCTATTTTATTAATTATGGGTATTATCTCTAAATTATTATCAAGAGCTAAATAAACATTAGATAAAGTTTGAGCTTCAATACCTTGAGTGGCATCTATTACTAAAATAGCTCCTTCACATGCCGCTAAAGAACGTGATACCTCATAAGTAAAATCAACATGTCCAGGAGTATCCACTAAATTAAAAATATAATCTTTATATCTTAAACGAACAGCATTTAACTTAATCGTTATTCCTCTTTCTCTTTCAATATCCATATCATCTAAGGTTTGATTTTTCATTAATCTCTTATCAATTGCATGAGTATATTCTAAAATACGGTCTGCTAAAGTTGACTTACCATGATCAATATGAGCAATAATACTAAAGTTCCTAATTTTCTCTCTTGCCATTTTTACACCCACCATTAAAATTATACCAAAAAAAAAGAATTAAATAAATTCTTTTTGTCATAATTTTATTATATTTTAAAATTTAGAGGTTAAATTTCTAAATATCACTCATTCCACCACACGCGTTCTTATACCTTACTATATAAGTTATAATTCATTATGCGAGCACGGATCTCCAGGTAATGGACGTAGAGCTGTTCCCGTTGTAGAAGTCCGAAGCAAAAACGCCTGCAGCGCCCCCAGAGGGGGAGTAGCGACCGCGACGAAACCATGGGTAAATAGCATTAACAAAGCTGGCACTATCACCAAACCAACCTCTTGTTTCTCCAGTTGCATCACCTAATTTAAAATCAGCAGTAATTGAAGAACCTGTATACAAATCATAATATTTAC